>JAYVNK010000281.1:0-12955 GCA_043758475.1 Comamonadaceae bacterium
GGAACAAAATGAAAGCGGTGATTTTGCGCCCAGGCCTAGGCGCAAAACGCAGACATAGCTGTGGCTATGGCGAGGCTGAGCGCTGCGGCTCCGAACCCGCCTGCGCGGGTTTGGACAGCGCGAAGAGGCTGCGCCTGCGGCGCTGCCGCGCCCTGCAAGGGTTGCAACGCCGGCTTGGGGGTGAAAGCACGCTTTCATGTTCCGATACTTGGGTGTCTGGGTACTAGGTGGCAAGTGCCCCAATTGCGGGGGCGAATTTGTGCGGCGGCCCCGGCGGCCTGCGGGCAAGCTGGCCAAGTCGCCAGCGTCCACTACGCGCGTTTTCAAGCCTGAGCGATGCGCCAGGCAGCTAGCGCGGGGTTGACGTTTGACGGCCTGCGCGAAACTCATTTTACCGATGGAAACTGTCGCGCCACATGCACTACGGCGCGAACCGTGACTGTGCAGTGGGTCTCGTCTTGATCAAAATACACGATGTAATTCTCGTGGGCCACCAGCTCATGGGCACCTTCAATACGGTTGCTTTGGCGGCGGGGAAAGTTGGGGTCGGCAAGCTGCGCCACCTGATCATCGATGTGGAGCCATATGTCTACCGCAGCCGACGGGTTGTCGCGGGCAATCCAGGCCTCAATGGCGTCCAGATCTTCGCGATATTCGGGGCGACGAAGGACGTGCCAAGCTGCGCAGCCCATGCCCCTCAAACCCCAGCATTCGCCCGCGCCGCCAATTTTTGCGCAGCAAGCTTGGTCGCGCGGATGTCTTGCCACTCTGCATCCGCAATCGCCGGGCGGGGGTCGTCCCGGCTGGCCTGTACTTTGGCGCGAACCCATTTGTCATATTCGGCTGCGCGGGTCAAGGCCTGTGCCCGGTCCGGCCGGGTGCGGCGTTGCGCGTCTGCCTGCTCCGGTTGCCAGCGTTCCAGATGGTCCAGCACAATGCGACGCACACCGAGCTTGTGCAACAGTTTCAGGGCACTGTCCACCGTGCCAAAAAGACGTGGCTCGCTCTTGCGCGCCTGCACCAGCATGGCTTCGCCCTTTTGCGTGAGAAGCTTCACTGCAAACCGGGCACCCGAGGGCTCAATTTCCACCGATTGAACCGCGCCGTGGTCAAACGCCGTTTGAAACTGGGATTGGGTAAGGGTTTGCATTTCGTGTCTTAATAACGTTGTTTGTACACAGTATATACGTTGAAAATCATAGGGGCGGCCCGGTTTTATGGTTACTTTTCAGGCAACCGCTGTTCGCGAAGACCAGCGACTCGTCAGCGAAAAACGAACGTCAGGCATATGATTTACGGCAATGATCCGAAGAAACATCGAAACATCGTTGCGCGCCCCCGAGTTGCGCGTGGCGCAATGGATAGACGCCCAGGGGCAAGCCCGCGCGCCCTTGACGCTGGCGCAGCTGGGCGATGGTTTCAAGGTTATCTACTGTTTTCAACACTGGTGCGCTGGCTGCCATTCCCACGGCTTTCCGGCGCTGGTGAAGCTGGTGGGGGCACTGTCTGGAGAGGACTTTGGTTTTGGTTTTGGCTTTGCCGTGGTGCAAACGGTGTTTGAAGGCGCTGAGGCCAATACATTCGAGCGCCTGCGCGAGACGCAATTGCGCTACGGGTTGGAGCTGCCTTTTGGGCACGACCCTCCCGCCGCAAGCCACGGCGCAGTGATTCCCACGGTGATGCAAGACTACGGCACCGGCGGCACGCCGTGGTTCATCGTGATCAACCCTGCGGGCGAGGTGGTGTTCAGCGATTTCCAGCTGGACGCTGACCGGCTGATTGATTCCATTTCCAAATCATTCGTGAAGTAGGCGCGCCGACGAAGACAGTGCTGTTGCACGGATGATTTAGAAAAGGAATGAGGATGTTGCGGGCCCGAACAAGCAGTCAAATGTCCGGTTGAATACCGTCATGCTCAAAGCGCCCGCTGCCGCCAAGCCAGCGCCGCCCCCACCCACAGCGCCATGGCTGAAAACACCAGCCCGCGCGCCAGGCCGCCTGGCCCGTCGGCTATCACGCCCACAACGGTGGGCCCCACAATCTGCCCGGCGGCAAACACTGCGGTGAATGCGCTGATGCCCGGCCCCCAAGCCGCCGGTGGCAGGTTGTGGCGCACCAACGCGGTGGTGGACGCGACCACTGACAAAAACACGCCGCCAAACAGCAGGCCGGATGCCAGCACCACGGGCCAGCTTGCGGTGAGCGCGGGCAGTAGGGTTGCGAAGCCCAGCAACGCGTTGAGAATCGCCAGCGACTGCCCGCCCTTGAAGCGGTCCAGCAGCCCCGCCCACAGGCGCGACGACAGCACCACCGCCCCACCCAGCAGCGCATAAAACAGCGTGACCGCCTCGCCGCTGGCACCCTGCTCGCGCAACAGCGCAATCACAAACGTCATGTAGCCGATATAGCCGACGCCAAACAGGGCATAGCCTGCCAGCGCGAAGGAAAAGTCACGCCAGGCAAACCGGCGCTCAGGTTTCAACTCGGGCTTTGCACCCGATGTGGCTCGCGGCGCGCCAACCGTCTTGGCAGCTTCTCCCAACCACGCCAACGCGCGCACAGGCCACGCCAGCACGCCGCAGGCCAGCACACACACCAGCGCCAGCGCCCACCACGCCCACGCCCAGCCGTGCGGCTGCGCCTGCGCCGCTTGCAAGACGGCGGGCACCAGAAGCGCCGACACCACAATGCCGAAGCCGGTGCCGCCGTAATAAAGCCCAATCAAAAAGCCGCCGCGCTGCGGCTCGCTGGCCGCCAACCGAGCCGCAAGCAAGCCCCCGGCACCGAACACCAGCGCACTCGCAATGCCCGCCAGCAGCCGCTGCAAAAGCAAGGGCGCGGCACCCGTGAAAAACCCACTCAGCCCCATGAAAATGCTGGCCAGCACCGCACCGCCCAGCACCATGGGCGTCGGCCCAAAGCGCAGCAGCAGGCGCGGCATCGCCAGCGCGCCCAGCAGGTAGCCCATGGCGTTGGCCGTATTCATGAACCCGGCCAGCGCATATGACCAGCCCAAATCGGCGCGCATCGGCGGCAGCAGCAGGCCATAGGCGAAACGCGTGACGCCCAGCGACACTGCGGCACCCAGGGACAGCGCCAGGGCGAGCCCGAGCGCGCGATGGCCGGGCGGCGCGGAAGGAGGCGAAACAGCCATGGATGGCGTCACATCAGTTGGTCCAACAACCGCACCGCCTCAATTGGCGGCATCACTTCGATGCCGTCTTTGGCCGGGTAGCTGTCTTGCACCGGCGCAATCAGCAGCTTGCGGCTGGCCCCTACATCTTTGGCCGCCTCATAAAACCCGCGGGAGACGCTGGGTGCGGATGAACGCTTGATCTCACAGGCCCAGGTCTGGCCGCTCGGCGCGGTCAACACCAGATCGCACTCTGCGCCGTGCGAGGTGCGGTAAAAGCTGGCTTCTGCCTGCGGCGCGGCGGCAATTAGCTGCTCCAGCACATGCGCCTCCCAGCTTTGCCCGGCAATGGGATGTGACAGCACGGCCTCCAGCGTGGGCAAACCGAGCAGCGCGTGGGTGAGGCCGCTGTCGCGCACATAGACCTTGGGTGCGCGGACCAGGCGCTTGCCGACGTTGCCGCTCCACGGTGGCAAGCGCCGCACCAGCATGAGATCGCACAGCACATCGATGTAGCGCGCCACCGTTTGCCCTGAAACCGCCAGCGCACCCGCCAACTGCGACTGGTTGAGCATCTGCCCCTGGTGGTGCGCCAGCATGGTCCACAAGCGGCGCAACGTGGCGACCGGGATGCGCAGTCCCAGCGCCGGGATGTCGCGCTCCAGGTAGCTGGTGATGAACGCATCGCGCCAGCGCAGGCTGGCCGCGTCTGTCTTGGCAAGGTACGACAACGGGAAGCCACCGCGCACCCAAAGTCGATTCTGGCGAGTTTGGCGATTGCTTTGGATATCGGGTTCTGCCTGCGCGCCCGCAACACCGTGCTGTGGCAGCAGCTCGCGCTCCTGGAAAGGCGTGAGTTCCAGCATGGCGACTCGCCCAGCCAGACTCTCAGACGCCTGGCCCAGCAACACGCCCGACGCCGAACCCAGCAACAAAAACTGCCCGGCCATCTCGCCTTCGCGGCGACGTTGGTCAATCACGCTGCGCAAAGTGGCAAACAGCTCGGGCGCGCGCTGCACCTCGTCCAACACCACCAGTTGCCGGTGGTGGGCCGCAAAAAATGTTTCTGCGTCGTCCAATTGGCGACGCGCAGACGGCAGTTCCAGATCGAGGTAGATGGGGTTGATGGGATGGGCGGGGTTGATGGCCGCTCTGGGCGCGGGTACAGGTGTGGCACCGCCAGAGTGGTGATCCACCCATTGCCGCGCCAAGGTTGTCTTGCCAACCTGCCTTGGCCCCAGCAACACAACGGCCGGAAACTCGTCCAGGAGTTGGGCCAACGCTGGCGCGATGGCACGCCTGGAAGGAAATTCGGCAGAACTCATCCGTGTAATTTTACTATAAACTTTCTAAATTACACGGTTATTTTTACACGCCTCTATACAGAAAGCAATCGACAGCAATGGCCATTCGGCAGGCACAGCACAACAGAGAGCAGCGAAAATACTATTGAATTAATAGCTGCTTATGCACGGCGAGAAACGGCTACAGCCATAAATCATCGTCAAATCGCGCAACCCAGTAGCTGCAATGCCGCTTTGACATCCTCTGGCCCGCGCACATGCACCGCTTCAAGGCCCGCCGCCCGCGCACCTTCCACATTCGCAAGCGTGTCGTCAAAAAACAGGATCGATTCAACCGGCACACCCACGCTGCGGGCGACGAATTCAAAGGCGCTGCGGTCGGGCTTGCGGTGGCCGATTTCTGAGGACACAAAGACGCGCTCAAACGCCTGCACCACCGCCGGGAACCGTGCCGTCCAGGCGGCCTGGTGCGCAGCATTGGTGTTGGTAAACGCGTAGCACGGAAGCCAGGCGCGCGCGGCTTCGACCCTGCGCCGGGTCTCAGCAATCTCGGCAATGAAAATCGAATTCCAGCCTTCGGCAATCTGCGCCGGGTCGTCGTGCAATTGAAGGTGGCGGGCCAAGTGAGCAAAGTATTCTGCGGCGCTGATCTCGCCCCGTTCGTGACGCTGGTACGGCACATCAAACGTGAAGGCGGCCTTAAGCTCCACCAACGACAGGCGCGACATCGGTTGCCAATGCACCAAGGCGCGGTTGAAATCGATGTCCACCACCACACCGCCGAGGTCGAACAACAGGGCTTGTATGGGGCTTTGGGGCGTCGGAACAATCTTCGGGTGCATGAAAAACAAGCCTAAAGAAAGAGGCAAATTAAGCTTGGCACCAACACATCACGGTTTAGCCACGCTGGCGGCCTTGCGTATGGCGCTCAGGGTCACACGGCCCAGAGCAGTGCCACCCGCGTCAAAAACGCCCGCTTCATCGGCGCCGGCGTCCAGCATCGCAGACAGGGCATCACGCAACGGCAGGGTAGCCAGCACGCGCGGCGCACCGGCACCGGGGGAGCCTGCCTCCAGATACGCACCTGCCTCCAGCAGCGAAAGCCTTTTCAACGAGCGGTCATCACCAATGAAAGCCTCGACAAACGCGTCTGCGGGATGCGCCAGGATGCGCTGCGGCGTGTCGTACTGAACCACTTTACCGGCCCGCAGGATGGCGATGCGCGAACCCATCTTGATCGCTTCGTCAATGTCGTGCGTGACAAAGACAATGGTTTTTCCCAGGTCGCGCAGGATGCGCAGAAACTCGTCTTGCAGGCTGGCACGCGTGACTGGGTCGATGGCGCCAAAGGGCTCGTCCATCAGCATCACCGGCGGGTCGGCGGCCAGCGCCCTTGCCACCCCGACCCGCTGCTTTTGGCCGCCCGAGAGTTCGCGCGGAAAACGGTCTCGGTACTGGCCAGGTGCCATGTGCACCAGCGCCAGCAGTTCGTCCACCCGCCGGGCGGTGCGTGGCGCTTCCCAGCCCAGCAATTTCGGAACGGTGGCGATGTTCTCGCCAATCGTCATGTGGGGAAACAGCCCCACCTGCTGGATCACATAGCCGATGGACCGGCGCAGTTCCACCGCGTCCATCCGCGTCACATCGCGCCCGCCCACATCAATCCGTCCGGAGTCCGGCTCCACCATGCGGTTGATCATGCGCATGGTGGTGGTCTTGCCACAGCCAGAAGGGCCGATCAGCACGCAGATTTCACCCGCTTTGATGGTCAGCGACAGCGCGTCAACCGCAGGGGGTGCGCCAGCGCCAAAGGCCTTGGTGAGGCCGTCAAGAGTAATCATGCTGTGCGCAGCCCAGGGGGTGTCATGCGGCGCTGCAAAGCGCCAAAAAGAAAGTCGGTTCCGAGTGCCAGCAGCGCCACCGGAATGGCCCCCACCAGCAACTGCGGGACGGCCATCATCGCGATGCCCGTGGTGATGAAATCCCCCAGCCCGCCGCCGCCAATGAACGCTGCCAGCACGGCACCGGAAATCACCTGCACGGACCCAGTGCGAAGTCCGGCAAAAATGGTCGGCAAGGCCAGCGGGAGTTGTACCTGGCGCAACAGGGCCGCGCGCGTCATGCCCATGCCAATCGCTGCATCGACCACATCCGCATCGACGCCGCGCATGCCGACGATGGTGTGCGTCACGATGGGCGGGATGGCAATCAGCGTCAACGCAAACAGCGACGGCGCAAAACCAATGCCCAGCACCGGCATGACCAGCGCCAGCACGGCCAGTGATGGCAATGTGCGCCCGACATTCGCCGCGTTCACCACGGCCAGCGACAGCCCGCTCTGCCGGGCCACCGCAATCCCGGCCGGGATGCTGACCAACGCGGCCAGGGCCAGTGCAGAGGCCGACAGCGCCATGTGCACGCCCAGCGCGCGTGCAAACAGCGCCGGGTGGGCAAGCAGGTAGTTCCAGGCGTCGACAAACATCGGTCTTTCTTGAAGTTCAGCCCAATCCCTGGCGCAAGAGCCGCCGCTCCAGCAGGGCCAGCAGCAAGTCGACGCTGACGGCCAGCGCGCAGGCGGTCAAGGCGCCTGCCCATATTTTTGCCGGATGGTCGTTGGAAATGCCGTTGAAAATCAGCGTGCCCAGCCCGCCTGCGTTGACATAGGCGGCCACCACGGTGACGCTAATGACCGTGACAGCCGACACCCGCAGGCCCGCAACAATCAGCGGCAGCGCCAGCGGCAGTTCGATGCGCCGCATGATTTGCGCGCTGTCCATGCCCATGCCACGCGCGGCATCGATCACATCCGCAGGCACTTCGCGGATGCCGGTGGCGACGCTGCGGATCAAAATCATCAGTGAAAACGCCACCATGGTGATGATGGCGTTGGTGCGTCCCAGGCCCACGACGGGAATCAGGAACGCCAGAAATGCCAGCGTCGGGATGGTGTACAAAAATCCCGAAAGGGTCATGACCATGGCATACAGCCGCACGCGCCGGGCGGCCACGATGCCAATGGCCAGCGACAGCGCAAACGCAATCGTGAGCGCGGTCAGGGCGATGGCAATGTGCTGCCCCAATGCCTGCGCAACGTCCGTCCAGTTGCGTAGAAACCATGTCATGCTGGCGTGCCCCCGTCTTCACTCTGGGTCAGGTTGAAAGAGCCCGCAGCAACAGCGCGTTGGACACGGTCAATGTCGGGACCAAGCGGTCGGTCCTGGTCCAGCACCGCAGCCATGGCACGCACCTGATCATAGGCAGCGCGCGCGCCGGTGCCCAAGGTCGCCGGGTCCAAGCCACGCAGGTCCACCGCCTGGGCCGATATCAGCAGCTCGATCGCAATCAGGTAGTGCACGCGCTCCAGCAGTTCGCCCAGCTTCTCGGTCACGCCCAGGGCCATGCAGGCATGGTCTTCCAGCGCTTCAGAGACCGGCATGAAATCGAGCGAGCCGGGGTTGGCGCGCAGGCGGATGTCGGCCCACAGGGCAGTCAGTGTCTTCTGCACCGTAGCGAAGCCGGAGTGGGCGGGGCCGTGGCGCGTCAGTTGCAGCGGCAGACCGGTGAGCCCGGGCGACATGAACCGCTGGCACCGGGCCACGCACAGGCTGGCGCACTGCGCCAGGGCAATGGCGCAGGCATCCAGCGCCAGCGCGAGGGCGGGCAGGTGGAAGTTGCCGTTGGAAAGCATGACGCCTTCCTCGGCCAGAACCAGCGGGCTGTCGGCGGCACTGTTGAGCTCCACCTCAACCTGTGCCGTGGCCACACCAACCATGCCCTGCGCTGCGCCGTGGACCTGGGCCACCACACGCATGGAAACCGGGTCCTGCACGCGCCGGGCAGCACTTGGCGTCAGCAGTGCGCTGCCCTTCAGAAGCACGCGCAGCCGGTTCGCCACCTCAACCTGGCCGGTGGCTGGGCGGGCGGCGACGGCCCTGGGGTGAAGCGGTGACAGATTGGCGCGAAAGCCCTCATAGCCCAGTGCCACCGCCGCCAGCCAGGTGTTCAGTGCAGCGGTCACGTCATGCAGCACCAGTGCAGCGCGTGCCGTGGTGGCCGCGTTGGCGCTGATCAGGGCCAGGCCGTCCTTGACGCTTAGTGTCACGGGCTGAAGCCCGGCCCGCTCCAGCGCCACTCGGCCGCTCAGCACCTGGCCCTCAAATTCGGCCTCGCCCTCGCCAAACAGCGGCAGCGCCAGGTGCGAGAGCTGCGGCAGATCGGCCACACCCATGGAGCCGTAACGCGGCACCACCGGGTGTACCTGGCGGTTCAGCAGCGCGATGCAGGCGTCCAGCACTTCGGGTGACACGCCCGACCCGCCACGTGCCAGCCCTGCAATGCGGGCAAACTGCATGGCACGCACACTTGGCCCGTCGTAGGCGGGCCCCACGGCCACTGCACGGGCGCGCACAGCGCGGCGCTGGTAGTCTTGCAGATCGGCGGGTGCCAGCGCTGCGCCCGTGTTGGCGCCGAGCGCAGAATTAAGCCCATAAACGGGCTCGCCAGAGGTTGCGAGGCGCATCACCACGGCGCGTGCCGCCACCACACGGGCACGCGCGCCAGTGGCCAGCGATACCGCCGCTTTGTCGCGCGCCACCCGCACCAGGTCGTCCACCCGCAGCCATTTTTCGCCGACCTCAATCGTCATGTCACGGCGGTTTTCACTGGCTGTCAGACAGGCGTGCAGGGGAGGTTATTTGACAAGCCCTTTGGTTTTAAGAAACTCCCGTGCCACGTCTTTTGGCTCCAGTTTGTCGCCATCAACCTGCAAATTCATCTGCGCCATGGTGGCTTCATCCAGCAGGGCGCTCACGCGGTTCAGCACCTCGCCTACTTTCGGATTGGCTTCCAGTGCTTCGCGGCGAACCACGGGGACCACAAAGTACGGCGGCCACAGGCTTTTGTCATCGCGCAGGCGCTTCAATTTCAAGGCGCTGATCATGCCATCGGTGGAATAGCCATTGACCACCTGGACCTGGTCGCTCTTGAGGGCCTGGTAACGCAGGCCAATGGCCATCTGCAAATCCTCGCCAAACACCATGCCGTATTTGTCCTTCAGGCCAGGCAGGCCGTCTTTGCGGTCACGGAACTCGGGGCCAGCGCCAATCTTGAGTTCTTTGGCAACTTTGGCCAGGTCGGACAGGGTTTCCAGCCTGTACTTCTGCGCGGTTTCAGGCCGCACCACCATCGAGTAGCCGTTGTTTAAATTGGACTGGTTCAGCAGCACAAACCCCATCTTGGCGTAGGCCTCTTTGACCTTGTCGTAGACCGCCTTGGGGTCGGACATGGGCTCGGCCTTCAGCACGGCCAGCAGCATGGTGCCGGTGTACTCGGGATAGAAATCGATCTGCTTTTCCTCCATCGCTTTTTGCGCAATGAGGGTGCCGCCAAGGTTGAGTTTTTTCTCGGTCTTGATGCCGGCCGCTTCCAGCGCCTGGGCATAGATTTCTGCCAGCACAAACTGCTCGGTGAAGTTTTTGGAGCCGACCCGAACCACTTGCTGGGCCTGGGAGGCCAGCGGCACCACTGCGGCCAGCGCCAATGCAGCAAAGGCCAAAAATTTGCGCAATTTCATTGTGTACTCCGGATAAAAAGGGTAGTGAAGGGTAGCAAACGGTAGTAAGGGGAAAATTGAACTTTAACTGCATATGCCACTTGGGGTCTGGTGTGCGATGTCATTCGGGTTTGATGTTCTTTTGCCGGATCACTTCGGCCCAGCGAACGGTCTCTGCCTGAATCGCGGCTGCCAGCTCCTGGGGCTTTCCGGCCCCGGCGTCCATCCCCAGTGCGGCCAGCTTGTCCTTCAGGTCAGGCCGGGCGAACAGTCGCTGGGTCTCAACGCTGAGCCTGTCAACCACGTCACGCGGTGTGCCAGATGGCACCATCAAGGCATACCATGACACCGCCTCGAAGCGGGGCAAGCCCTGCTCGGCAAGGGTCGGGATGTCGGGCATCACTGGCGAGCGCTTGAGGCTGGCCACGCCCAGCGCGCGCAGCTTGCCACTCTTGATGTGGGGCAGCACCGACGACATTTGGGCAAACATCAGCGTCACTTGCCCGCCGAGCAGGTCGTTCAGGGCCGGCCCGGTTCCCTTGTAGGGCACATGCAGCAGTTGCACACCACCGCCCAGCGCCATCAATTCCCCAGCCAGGTGCGCCTGGCTGCCCGCGCCCGGCGACGCAAAGCTGACGCTGTCCGGCTTCTGCGCCGCCACGGCCAACAGCTCTTTGACCGACCGGGCTGCAAACGAGGCGTTGACCACCAGCACGTTCTCCACGGTGACCAGCATCGACACCGGTGCCAGGTCCGAGGCTTTGTAAGGCAGGTTCGAAAACAGCGTGGGGTTGACCGCAATATTGCCCAGCGGCACGATGGCCAGGGTATGCCCATCTGCGGGGGCGCGGGCCGCTTGCTCCATGCCCATGTTGCCAGCAGCGCCCGCCCTGTTGTCGACCACGGCCGGCTGGCCCAGTGCTTCTGAGAGGCCCTGCGCCACAATGCGGCCCAGCACGTCGGTCGGTCCGCCGGGCGGAAACGGCACGATGACATGCAGGGTTTTAGAAGGAAAGGCTTGCGCCGTAGCAGCAAACGACGCGGCTGCGAGAAGCACGCCGAGCCAAAAGCGACGAACAACGCGCGGAACAACGCGCGGAACTGCGTGCTGAACATCCGCGCAAAACAAGGGGCGACGCAGCGGGTAAAAAAATCGTTCCATCAAAGCTCCTCAAAAGGGACTGTCGGTATTGCCGCCACGTCCGCCAAGGGGCGGTAGTCAGCGGGGTCGGGAAATGCAAACCCCGCCAGCAACAAGCGCTTCATGAGGGGTTGCAGCTCTGCAGTATTGGCCGTGGCCAGCAGGCCCACGCGCAGCCTGGCAACCGTGTCGCCAGACAAGGCCGCCGTTGCCACGAGCGGCGGAATCGGCAGCGCGCGGGTGCTGGCGACAGTGCGCACCTGCGCGGCGAAACCCGGCTCGTGGCGGCGCAATAAATCATGGTAGTAGCTGTCCAGCGGCCCCACGTCAATTCGGCCTGCAACCAAGGCCTCAATCACGCCGCGTGCGTGGATCAGGTTGCCCAGCGCCGCGCGGTACAGCCGGGGCCGCTCTGCCGTGCGAAAGGGTTTGAGGTGGTGGTGCAGTGCCACACCGCCCGACATCGAGTCGGCCAGGGTGTAGCCAACCACCCCGCCAAAGGTGTCTTGCAGCGTGCGATAAGGCGCGTCAGCCCGCACCACGATGTCGGTAAAGTAAACCGGCCTGCCCGCATAACGCGGGGGCGACGGCAGCGGTGCGGCGATCAGGGTCAGCGGGCGGCAGGCATGCGCTGAAGGCGGCGCATGGGTCTGCTGCGCAAACGGCAGGCCGCACATCATGACCAGGCCCAAGTCATCGCGCGCCCAAAGTTTGGCAAGCGGCGCCGGCGCGTCGTAGTCAATCACCGGCCAGGGTAGGCCCGCGTGGTTGAGCACCCAGGCCAACAGCTGCGTCCAGTCTGCCCTGACCGATGGCGCGACCGAGTACATGCGCGCGTTGGCGACGGGCGACCCGGCAGCCAGGGGCACAGCCAAACGGGGTGCAGGGACGGCAGTCACGGCAGCGTTGTTAGCGGCGTTGTTAGCGGCTTCAACGAAAACGCAACTGTTGCCCAAGCCCCATGCGCTTGGCCTTCTCCAGCATGAAAGCCCCCAGCGCAATGTCTGACAGTGACAGGCCCCGATGCCAGAACAGATTGGTTTCATCGTCGCTCTGGCGACCGGGCTTGTGCCCTGCAACGATCTGGCCCAGCTCGGCATGCAGGGTTTTCTCAGACAGTTTGCCTGCGTCCACGTGCGCGCGCAACGCGCCAAACGGCCCGACCTTGGCCTGGCCCCAGTCGTCCATGACCATTTTGTCCATGATGTCGGTCAGCGACAGCTCCACCGCACTCATGGTGCCGTAGGGGATGACGCAGGCGCCTTTTTTGATCCACTCGGTCTTCAGCAGGGGCTCCGGCTTTTCCAGCCGCGATGCCTCGACCACAATGTCTGCGCCACGCACGCACGACTCCCAATCGGTCGTGACGGTGATTTTCTTGCCCAGGTCTTTCTCAAGCCGGGCGGCAAAGGCGTTGACGCTTTCAGGACGGCGCGAGTGCACGCGGATTTCATCAAAATCGAAAATGGAGTTGAGCAGGCGCACGTTCCAGTAAGCCGTGCCGCGTGCGCCAATATGTCCCAGCACTTTGGCGTCTTTTCGGGCCAGGTGCTTCGCGCCCAGCGTGGTGATGGCGCCCGTGCGCATGTCGGTGATGTCTGACGCGTCGATGATGGCGACCGGTGCGCCGTTCTTGGGATTGAACAGGTTCAGCACGGCCAGTTCAGACGGCAGGCCGGCTTCATAGTTGCGGTAAAAGTCACCCACCACCTTGACCCCGGCCAGCCCCAGCGGGCGGATGTAGCCGCGCAATACATTGAAATGCCCTGGGTAGCCTTTTTCAGGCACCAGGTGCATGCGCGGTTCTATCGTCGTTTGCTGGTTGC
>JAYVNK010000282.1:0-4277 GCA_043758475.1 Comamonadaceae bacterium
AAAGGCTACGCACAGCCCGAGGCAGGCCATCACCATCACGCCAACATCACTGAGGAACACCACACCGATTGAGATGAACCTGCGTATGCCTGGGCAGTATTTTGGTGAAGAGTCTGGACTCTTTTATAACTACTACCGGAACTATCAGCCGAATCAGGGGAGGTATACGCAGAGTGATCCGATTGGGCTGGCGGGTGGTCTGCACCGATTTGTGTACGTTGGGGGTAATCCAGTTTCACGGATCGATCCTATTGGGTTGGATTGGATTTACCAGCAAAGCACAGGAAATCTATATCACCAGCCGACCAACCCCAGTTCTGCTACGTTAGTTGGTACGGGGTATGCCGGTCATGGCGTTGGTGTAAATAACGCGGCTTTGGAGGGCATCCCGAATGTTGGCCCTATTCCGCAGGGAAACTACACGATAGGACCTCAACAAACAATCACAACTTCAAGCGGCACGGTTCTTCCGGGGGCAATGAGGCTGGTGCCTGATGCAAACAATTGGATGCTTGGCCGTGGCGGCTTCATCATTCACGGAGGCAACATGCAAAGCCGCACTTCATCAGAGGGCTGCATCATTCAGCCGCCGAGCATTCGCAACCAAATTGGCAACAGTGGAGATCGCACGTTGCGAGTACTGCCGTGAAGACACGTCACAAATTATTTCTCTGGATTGCCTTAGGTTCGACAAGCGCGCGCGCGCAGTCATTGCCTGTCGAAGAGTTTGATGTTTCCAATCAGCTTGCATTGCCGCGCTGTGAAGTCGAGGTTCAACTCAGGGCGATGAGATGGCAAAGAGGTGCACACCAAGCTGCCTATTCCAGTCCACCAGATTACGTGGCTGAAGCCAAGGTCACGTTGAACGGGAAGGCCATCACGACGCCTCAAGGCTTCCTTGAATTGCTCGGTGGCGCAAATCGCATTCAAAATCCGCCTCCCCAAGTGCAATGCGGATTTGTGGTTGCAACGGGTGATGCCTCGACAAGTGGGCGTTTGTTGGTACGCATTGGCAACGGAAGAATAGAGTCGGCTGAGCGTATCGACTTTGCTGGCCGAGTGCACGGCAAGACGCTGTTCTACTATCTGAAGGCCATCGTATTGAATTAAAAAAAGCCACCTCCAACCCCTTAGTCGCTAAGGGCTGGGGTTCGGAGTAGGTGGTCGCAGAGTGCGACTACCTGAGCGTTTTAGATGGCGTTCAGCCCATGGCCTCTACCAAGTCAATTTCACGCTTGAGCAGGTCATTGACTAGCGCTGACAGATCGATGCCTTTGGCCTGGGCTTTAGCGGCCAGATAGCCCTGCACCTGCTCATCAAGGTACACCGGCAACTGGAACACCGCGTTGGGGTTATAGAACTTGCCACGCACCCCTTTAGAAAAGTCGTAATTCTCTTTCATGCATTCACCTTCAAAGTTGAAATCATCGTTGGCCTTGTTGCCATTACCGCTTGCATTGCTCCGAGGCTATCGCGGTGCCGTCTCATAGTCCTGGCGCTCATGTTTGTCGGCCTTGCGCGCCGAGATCAAGCGCACCTCGATGTGCTGTGCGTCAATCTGCAAAAACGTATGCACCACCACCAGCGTCTGGCCGTTGGCGGCTTGGCCGACGCTCACCCAACGCTCTTCAAAATCGCTATGTCCTTCATCAAAAACCGTGATGGCCAGTGGGTCATGCAGCACCGTACTGGCCAGGCGAAACGTCACTCCCTCGTGTTTGAGGATATTGGTGCGCTCTTTGTTGGAATCCCATTCGAAACGGTAGATGGGGCCAGGTGTTTGCGGCGCATCGGCACTCATGCTCAGGCCCCGGCGGCCAGCACGCCATCGAGCATTTGCATGACCACCTGCTGCTTGGCGCGCGGCAGCGTAGCGATGCGCTGAAATTGTTGCTGCCACTGCGGCAGCGGGCCACGCTTGGTCGGCGCGCTCTTGGCCGCGCCTGGGCTGGGTGCGTCAAACAACTCATCCAGCGAGACCGTCAAGTGCTGTGCCACCACCGGCATAGCTGAGACCGGTACACGCCTCCTGCCGCACTCGTAGGACTGCAAGGTTTGCTGGGAAATGCCCAGCTTCTGGGCCAGTTGCACCTGGGTGATATTGCGCGCCTTGCGCAAGGCGGCAATACGCCCACCCATCGAAATAAAAAAATCGCGTTCTGCGGTAGTAATCGCCATGGCAATGCGGGAGTTAAGAGATTGGACAGCCGTAATTATAAACCTCGATTTGTTGAGTAGTTGTTCGTAATACTTCAATATGAAGTACGCTAAAACGGAGTTATTTATTTCTTGACCTGTTTGCATCCAAAGACCCCAGGGCGCACTCAGGTAACGGTGAACCAAAGCGTAAAAGCAGAAAGCTGGCAAATGAAAGACACCCATGGCACGCATTCCCGAATCAGAGCTTGAGCGGCTAAAAGCAGACGCCTCGGCCAGCTGCCCGTTTCATACAGACGACACGGCTTCTCTTGTCACCACCCCTGAAAAGAACCTGTGGCACTGCTTTGGCTGTGGTGCAGCGGGCGGCCCGATTGATTGGGTGATGAAGACCCAGGGCGTGAGCTTTCGGCATGCGGTCGAGCTGCTGCGCCCTGATTCTTCCTTAGCTGCTGGCAGCCTGGATGGTGCTGCTGGAACTGTAGGGGTCAAACGCTCGACTGTGCGCCGCCTGCCCGCGCCGGTGGCGCTGCAGGCCAGCGAACAAGAGCTGCTCAACCAGGTCATTGAGTACTACCACCAGACCCTGCTGGCCAGCCCTGAAGCGCTGGCCTATCTGGACAAACGTGCGCTGGCCGATGGTGAGCATGCCCGCGAACTGATCGTTAAATTCCGCCTGGGCTTTGTCAATCGCACGCTAGGCCTGCGCTTGCCGCAGGCGCGTATCAAAGCCGGCGGCGAGCTGCGCACACGCCTGCAAGGTCTGGGCGTGTTGCGTGAAAGTGGCCATGAGCACTTCAATGGCTGCCTGGCGGTGCCAGTGTTTGATGAAGCGGGAAACGTCAGCGAAATCTATGGCCGCAAGATTGGCGAGAAGGTAGACGGCCAACACCAGGCCAAGCACCTTTACCTGCCCGGCCCGCACCGGGGCGTATGGAACGCCCAGGGCCTGTAGGGTCAGGAAGAAGTGATCCTCACCGAAGCGCTGATCGACGCCATGACGTTCTGGTGTGCGGGCTATACCAACCTGACGGCGGCCTATGGTGTGGAGGGCTTCACCGATGACCATCTGGCCACCTTCAAGCGCTGCGGCGTGCGCCGGGTGCTGATTGCCTTTGACCGGGATGATGTGGGCGAGCGCGGCACGGCCAAACTGGTGCAGCGGCTGACAGCGGCAGGGCTGGAGTGTTTGCGCATCCAGTTTCCCAAGGGCATGGATGCCAACGGATAACGGCGGATAACGGCGGGGAGTTCGCTCTGCATGAGCGGCTTGATGAGCAGCTTGGCTGCGCATCCTACTTCTACAGGCCTTATGCGAGCTGCCAGCGGGGTAGCAATGAAAACGCCAATGGCTTGATCCGCCAGTATCTGCCCAAAAAACGTGACCTGTCTACTGTGACTGAGCAGGAAATAGAGCTGATCATGGATCGCCTGAACAACCGTCCTCGAAAAAGACTGGGGTTTAAAACACCCAATCAGGTGTTCTTACAAGCCCTTAAACGTTTCGCAACTCGTCCTTGAATCTAAGCAATAGATACGGGCGTAACCAGCTATGAAATAGATAGTAAGCCCCTTTCTTCCAACCGCCTGACCAGTGCCATCATCATCAAGGGCGGCCAAGCCGCCAGCGTGCAGCACCTGAGCAACGCGCTAGGGATCATGTCCAAAACTCAGTTTGAGAAGCAGGCATAACCGAATATGTCTCGTCTGATGAAACGCTAGGGCGAATTGCTCGTTCCAAAAGCCGCATCCGAGTGTCTTTCACTCGATTCGCAGCCCTTTGGGCGCATGCAGACGCACTCATGTTAGCGCCCTGTCCATAAGCACCCTTCTGGCCATCCAGATGTTGGATAGCGCAAACAGCGTGATGAGTTGCGCCGAAGACATTGGGGGTCAGATTCAATACTGTTCACTTAATAAAAGGCATCCAATCAAACTGCCGATTCATAGGCTCACCGCCCTTGTTCGATGGAAATTTCTTAACTCGCCTTTTCACCACCCTCGGGTTACTTCGGCCTTTGCAGCTGGTGTGAACGGCTCTTGCCAACTCAGCGAGCATATCCGCCCACCAAGACGCCAAGCGCTCAGGGGGAAATAGCTCCATAGTTAGGGAGCTTACG
>JAYVNK010000283.1:0-4276 GCA_043758475.1 Comamonadaceae bacterium
TGCCAGGGACCGCGGCCGCTGCAACGCCTGACGTATGGCGTTGGCCTGCGCAGCCAGGGCATGGCCTGGCAGGTGAGCGAATGGCTGGGCCAAGCCACCAGGCATTGGGCGGGCATCGGGCGAAGTTGGGTCCTGCACGCCGGCCAATGGACCGTCTTGCGACACGCTGCGCCATTCGCGCAGGCCGGCTTTGCGCCATTGCGTTTCGGCTTGGGCAATGGCGGACAAGTACAACGCGGGGCCACGCATCGGGGGCTGATCAAACACGGGCGCGTTTTTAAGCCAGTCCAGCACCGCATCGGTCGAGGCATCCCAGGCGCAGGCGCGCAGCAGGCCCATCAGGCCAGCAGCCGCGCGAGTGGTGGACAGCTTCCAGCCGGTCTCGTCGCGTATTGCCAGGCCTGTGCTTGCCAACATGGCGCGCACCCGGCGCGTCAGCACCCGGTCCACGGCCACCAGCGCCACTGGGCTGCGGCCCTGCGCCATGTGGGCCAGCACACAGGCGGCAGCGGCTTGCGCTTCGTCTTCGGCGTCTTGCATGGCGTGCAGGGCCAATCCGGGGGGTGCAAATTCAGCCGACCCATCCATAGGCAGGTCCATCGGCAAACCCACCCCGCGCTCCCCGAGGCGCAGTTGCAGCGCGCGGGCCAGCGGCTCGGCAGAAAAGCCTTCCAGCACGACCAGCAAGCCCGGCTCCGCGGCAAACAGCAAATCAGACGGATAGCTGGAGCTGGCAGCCCACGCCAGCGCGATGCGCGCCACGGCGGCTTCCAGCGCCAGCACTGGGCTGTCCATGCCAGCGGCCAGCGCCTGCCCCAGGCTTGAGCCCCAGGCCACGCGCTCTGACGGCGCTGTGGCAGCGGCCACGCTGGCCAGGCCCCAGGCAGCCTGCATCAAGCGCGGTGCCAGCACGGTCTGAAATTCGGCCAGCCCGGCGCGCACCAGCAGCGTGCCAGCGGTGAGGATGTCCACGGCCGCGTCATGGCGGATGTCATCGCCGCTGGCTTCAAAGCCGCCCAGGCTGCGCGTCCAGTTCATCGTGGTCTCAAAGCGTGGCACAAAATGCGCGCCGTCGCTGCTGGCGGCCCACGCGCTTTTAGCCTCCTGCATCAGTTGCGCGTAGGGCACCAGCACCACGGTTTGCGCCGGGTGCGCACCCCGGCGTGCCATCTCCTGGCGGACGCGGGCCATGACCGACGCCCACGCCACAGCGGCATGATGCTTTTTGGCTATGTCATTCATAGCTTTTTGGCGCGACCCTGTTTTGGCGCAAGACCACGCGCAAGGGAGAACCCATCCGCCCGGTAGCAAGCGCAGCAACAACCGCACGGAATCGGCCAGGCCAATTCCGATACGTGGCACGTTTTAGGGCCATAGCTCTTGGTTTCTGTCACAATTTCCCCACTTTACATGTACCACCTACTCCACTGAGGAATCCACCATGGCCAGCGAACTCATCAAACATGTCTCCGACGCTTCTTTTGAAGTGGACGTGCTGCAAAGCACGCAACCCGTGCTGGTCGACTACTGGGCCGAATGGTGTGGCCCGTGCAAGATGATCGGCCCGATTCTGGACGAAGTGTCGTCCACTTATGCGGGTCGGCTTCAGGTGGCAAAAATGAATGTGGACGACAACCGCGACATCCCCGCCAAATTCGGCATTCGCGGCATTCCCACTTTGATGCTGTTCAAGGGCGGCCAGCTTGCGGCCACCAAAGTCGGCGCGATGAGCAAGGCCCAAATGACTGCGTTCATCGACCAGCAGCTCACCACGGGCGACCAGAAGCTCGCCTGATCGATGGAGAAAACGCGTTGCGGGAAAGACCAGCTTGCATGAGCCCCCCGGCGAATGAAGTTGCTCTGTCCCTAACACTTCGTAGCTGTCTGCACCCTGCTGCCCCACTATCGTTTTGGGGTGGCTGCTTTTCCTGTCATAATTCGGTCTGATCGCTGGCTCCAACCCTGAGCCAGTTCGAATTCCCGGTTTAGAAAACCAAGGTCAGGGAAACAAGCTCGCCCGACCCCAATCTCCCCCGATTTGCGTTTATAAAAATTCGTCAAACTTCGAGCCAACTCCCGATTTCATCGGCCAACACCCCCAAGGGGTCACCTCCATGCATTTAAACGAACTCAAGGCACTGCACGTGTCGGAAGTCCTCAAGCAGGCTGAAGAGCTTGAAATTGAAAACACCGGTCGCATGCGCAAGCAGGAGCTGATGTTTGCCATCATCAAAAAGCGCGCCCGTACCGGTGAGCAGATCATTGCCGATGGGGTGCTGGAAATCTTGCCCGATGGCTTTGGCTTTTTGCGCAGCCCCGACACCAGCTACACCGCCAGCACGGACGACATCTACATCAGCCCCAGCCAGGTACGCCGGTTCAACCTGCACACTGGCGACATGATCGAAGGCGAAGTGCGCACGCCCAAGGACGGTGAGCGCTACTTTGCACTGAATAAGCTGGACCGCGTCAACGGCGGCGGGCCAGAAGAGAACAAGCACAAGGTCATGTTCGAGAACTTGACGCCGCTGTTCCCCAAGGTGCAGATGAAGCTGGAGCAGGACATCAAGGGTGACGAGAACATCACCGGCCGCGTGATTGACATCATCGCCCCCATTGGCAAGGGCCAGCGCGCCCTGATCGTCGCGCAGCCCAAGAGCGGCAAGACCGTAATGATGCAGCACATCGCCCACGCCATCAGCGCCAACTACCCCGACAGCTACCTGATGGTGCTGCTGATCGACGAGCGGCCCGAAGAAGTGACCGAGATGCAGCGCACGGTCAAGGGCGAGGTGATTGCCTCCACGTTTGACGAGCCCGCTGCGCGCCACGTGCATGTGGCCGAGATGGTGATTGAACGCGCCAAGCGCCTGGTCGAACTCAAAAAAGACGTGGTGATTCTGCTGGACTCCATCACCCGCCTGGCACGTGCCTACAACAACGTCGTGCCTTCCAGCGGCAAGGTGTTGACCGGCGGTGTCGATTCCAACGCTTTGCAGCGTCCCAAGCGCTTTCTTGGCGCGGCGCGCAACGTGGAAGAAGGCGGCTCGCTCACCATCATCGCCACCGCGCTGGTCGATACCGGCAGCCGCATGGACGAGGTGATTTTTGAAGAATTCAAAGGCACCGGCAACAGCGAAATCCACCTGGACCGCCGTTTGTATGAAAAGCGCGTGTTCCCGTCCATCCAGCTCAACCGCAGCGGCACCCGCCGCGAAGAGCTTTTGCTGCAGCCAGAAGTGCTGCAAAAAACCCGCATCCTGCGCCAGTTTTTGTACAACATGGATGAGGTTGACGCGATGGAACTGGTGCTCAAGCAGATGAAGGGCACCAAGAACAACATGGAGTTCTTTGACCAGATGCGCCGGGGGGGATAAGGCGCAGTTGCCACTGACCATCTCGCTTCGCCTGCCCGCAGACCTTGAAACCCGGCTCGCGGGGTTTGGTTCGCGTACCGGGCTTTCCAAATCTGCGGTAATCGTGCGCAGCATTCAGGAGTTTCTGGCCAGAAACGCAACACCCACCTCGTTTCAAATTTACGAGTAAGTGATGGGAGATGCCGGGAATCAACGCAGCGACGTAAAAACTGACCTGGTCCGCGAAGCATCAGAGCAACGCTCGACCAAGCTTGCGACACGCCAAGTCCTTCGCAACAAGCACGCCGGGCGATCAGAACGTGCAACGAACGCATTGGCAAAGAATGCGATGGCAGCGAAGCGCGGCGCGGCAAAATCAACATGAACATGAACATGAACATGAACATGCTTGCAGATTCCAGCTACTTTCGAGGTTAGCGACAGCTTCCACCGACACGCGTTGCGGCGCTTCGGAACTGGCGGGCGACGTTACGGGGGCTTGCGGTGAGTTCATGCGTTTTCCAGGCAACCAGACTCAATAGCAATTGCGCTGGAGTCACAGGGAGTCCAGCGCGA
Organism: Comamonadaceae bacterium; assembly: GCA_043758475.1. GTDB lineage: Bacteria > Pseudomonadota > Gammaproteobacteria > Burkholderiales > Burkholderiaceae_C > JANYCG01. The sequence continues at coordinate 3,933 of JAYVNK010000283.1, forward strand.
GGATGATGAAATGCGCCCCGCCGGAGGTTGGCCAGCATAGAGACGCCGCCGCGGTCACACTGGTTTTGCTCTCGCCATGGCTTCTGCCTGTATTGTTGCCGCGACTCCTGCTGGCGCGGTACCGTTCATTTTCAACAACGGCAACGTCAACGGCTTCATGGCTTCGGCAAGCAGGCCCGCTTCGGCAGGGAAGTTTGAAATCGAATCCGCCGACGACTTTTTCTTGAGCAATCGAACGCTGATCAACAGAAGTGGCTCGGTTTGTCTGAACAGCATTTCCCGAAAGATAAGTGGATACCCAGCCGGGTGAGTGCGCACGGGAATGCACATGAATCGTAGTCGGT
>JAYVNK010000284.1:0-4271 GCA_043758475.1 Comamonadaceae bacterium
AGGAAATGAAACTGAAGTAATTCGGTTCCCCCTTGCTGCAGGAGCCCGCTTGAATTCAGTTTTAGCGGGCTTTTAAAATTGTGTAGATTGCACACGTCAGAAACAAAAAAAGCCCGCTGAACAGCGGGCTTTTGCATTCGACCAGGGAAGGGCAATGAAAATCAGGCCCTGGCAGCCCTCAGCCGCAAAGAGAACTCCTGCAAGGCAGCAATGCCGCTGGCCTCGGCCCGATGGCACCAGCCTTGCAGCTCTGTTGCCAGATGCTCACGCGAATGCGAGGTGTTGAGCCAGAGCTGGCGCAGTTCTTCGCGCATGGTGACCATCTTGTCGAGCACCGGGGATGCCGCACGGGCCAGCGCCAGCTGGGTTACAGCAGAAGCGGGCACCTTGTCGGTATCGCGGTGCAGCCAGCGCCGCGCGGATTTGATGACCGCCGCATCTGCGCTGCGTGCCTTCATGGCTTCGATCTCTTGTTTGAAGGCGCCGCGCATGTCTTTGGCGTAACCGGCCATGATTTCGTAGCGGTTTGAAATCAGTGCTTCCAGCGTTTTTTCATCGGCCGCTGGGCGAATATCGCCAAACGCCAACTTGGGCGGCGTCTTTTTGACCTTGGCCAGGCCCACGGCCTGCATCATGCAGATGTACATCCAGCCGATGTCAAACTCGTAGGGTTTGACCGACAGCTTGGCCGACGTGGGATAGGTGTGGTGGTTGTTGTGCAGCTCTTCACCGGCGATGATGATGCCCCAGGGCACCAGGTTGTTGCTGGCGTCGGCCGACTCAAAATTGCGATAACCCCAGTAATGCGCCGCGCCATTGATGATGCCGGCCGCCGTGATGGGCGTCCAGGCCATTTGCATGGCCCAAACCGCCAAGCCCAACGCGCCAAAAAGATACAGGTTAATGATCATCATCAAGCCCACACCCTGCCAGGAATAGCGGGTGTACAGGTTGCGCTCGATCCAGTCGTCTGGTGTACCGTGGCCATACCGGGCCATGGTTTCGGGGTTTTTCGATTCCACGCGGTACAACTCGGCCCCTTGAAACAGCACCTTCTTGATGCCGTAGACATGCGGGCTGTGCGGGTCTTCGGCCTGCTCGCATTTGGCGTGGTGTTTGCGGTGGATGGAAGCCCATTCCTTGGTCACCTGCCCCGTGGTCAGCCACAGCCACAGGCGGAAAAAATGCGACGCAATGGGGTGCAGATCAAGCGCGCGGTGGGCCTGATGCCGGTGCAGAAAGACCGTGACACTGATCATGGTGACGTGCGTCATGGCCAGCGTGAAAAGAATAATTTGCCACCAGGCAAGGTTCCAAGCGCCATGGCCCAACCATTCGATGGCCGAATTCAACACAGTCCAGTCAGGTAACAGCATATTCCGTAAGTCTCCAAACGACGTTTCAGTGAACTTTAATAACTTTCTTGAGCCACGACAGCCTCTATGCCGCCTGCCTCTTGCCCAAGACTGCTGATTTTAAACTGTTTGCAACCGTTTGCATACCAAAACTCTGAAAACTATCTAAGTTCGTCTAAAAATCGGCAAATGCGGCTTAAATTTTACTTTTTCTGCCAAACGGCCGCAAAAAACCCGTCCGTCGCATGTCGGTGGGGCCAAACCCGAAGGTATCTCTGACCGTTTTCGCCACCACTGCACAGGGTCTCTGCGGCTCCAACCTTCAGATGGGTCAGAATCTCGCCCACTTCAAGTGGGTCAAACTCACTATGTGCATCCGTGAAGGCCTGCGCAACGGCTTCGTTTTCTTGCGGCAGAATACTGCATGTGGCATAAACCAGCCTGCCGCCGGGCTTGATCAGCCGAGCCGCACTTTGCAATATCGCAGCCTGAGTAATGGCCATGGCCTCCACAGCGGGCATGTTTTGCCGCCATTTGAGGTCGGGGTTACGGCGAAGCGTACCCAAGCCGGAGCATGGCGCGTCCACCAGCACCCGGTCAATCTTGCCCGCGAGCCGCTTGACGCGGTCATCGCGCTCGTGGGCAATGGCTGCCGGATGCACGTTGGACAGCCCACTGCGCTTCAGGCGCGGCTTGAGTGCATCCAGCCGGTGCGCCGACGTGTCAAACGCATACAAGCGCCCGGTGCTGCGCATGCCTGCGCCGATGGCCAGCGTCTTGCCGCCCGCGCCTGCGCAAAAGTCAACCACCATCTCACCACGCTTGGCGTCCAGCAACAGGGCCAGAAGCTGGGAGCCTTCATCCTGAACTTCGAAATCGCCGCGCAGGAAGCCTTCAGACTTGTTCAAATTCGGCTTGCCCGCAATGCGCAGGCCCCAAGGCGAATACGGTGTGGGCGTCGCCTTGATGCCCGCTTTGGCGAGGTCTTTTTGCACCTCCACTCGCTTGGCGGTGAGCGCATTGACGCGCAAATCCAGCCCGGCACCCAGATTCAGACTCTCCACCAGAGGCCAAAAGCCTTCACCGGTCTGGTCTTTGAGCGGCTGCACCAGCCAATCGGGCAGGTTATGGCGATGGCGTTCCATGAGATCAACCACCTTAACCTTGTCAATTTGCTCAAGCCAGTTTTTCTCTTGATCCGAGAGCGCGCTGATCAAAAAGTCACGTGCGCCGTAGAAGCCCTGAATCGCCAGTCGGCGCTCTCTGGAGCCACTGCCGCTGGGCGCAAAATGGTCAAATAGCAGCTTTTTGCGGAGCACCGTGAACACGGTCTCGGAAATGGTGGCGCGCTCGCGCGGGCCCAGGCCCTTGTTGTCGCGGAAAAACCGCTGTACGGTGGCGTCCGCCGGGTTGTCGAATTTGAGGGTGAGCCTGACGAGCTCGGCACAGGCGTCAAGCAGGGCTTTAGGATGCATAGCCTTCGATTGTCCCATTTAACCCACCCCATAACCAACCCCACCACCATGCCCGACACCCAGCCCACCCATTTGCCAGAGCCGTTGCCAGATGAACAACTGCCGCCGCTCATCACCACCCCGCCCGGCCGGTACCGCCACTACAAGGGCAAGCTGTACGACGTGGTGGGCACCGTGCGCCACAGCGAGACGCTGGAACCGATGACGCTCTACCGCGCGCTGTACGGCCAGCACGGCCTGTGGGTGCGCCCCGCCGCCATGTTCAACGCGGCGGTGGACGTTGATCGGCCAACTGGCATCATCCGCCAGCCGCGTTTTGCGAGAATAGACGAAAAAATAGGCCTATAGCCACCGTCCACACTGTATAGTTAGCTATTTTTTTAATAGTAAATCAAAAATCACTTTGGGATAGGCCAAATGCTCCTGCGTGAGCACCCGTGCACCCAGCGCATCGGCGGTGTCACCCGGCAGCACGGGCACCACCGCCTGCGCCAAAATCGGGCCGTGGTCCAGCTGCGCCGTTACCCAATGGACCGTGGCACCTGCTACTTGACAGCCCTCATCGATGGCGCGCTGGTGGGTGTTCAAGCCCGCAAAAGCTGGCAGCAGCGACGGGTGGATGTTGACCAGCCGACCCGCGTAGTAGGTCACGAACCCCGGTGTCAGGATGCGCATGAAACCCGCCAGCACCACCAGCGCAGGCTGCCCTTGCGGGTCATGGCTGTCAATGGCACCGGCCAGCGCTTCATCGAAGGCATCGCGGTTGGCAAACGCGGTGTGGTCAAGCACCTGGGTGGCAATGCCCCGGCTGCGTGCAAATTCAAGCCCTTTCGCGTCGGCCCGGTTGCTGATGACTGCGGCCACGCGCGCCCCGTTTTTCAAACCGCCCGCAGCCGCTTTTTCATCGGCCCAGCCGCCCTGCTGCGCTGCCTTCACGATGGCCTGCATGTTGGAGCCCTCGCCTGAGATCAAAATAACGATATTTTTCATGGGTGCCATAGTTGTGGGCCGCATCAACAGATCAGGATTATCACTTTGCAAAACGACATCACGCGAAGCTCCGCGCAAGACACTGCCGCCACCGCGCCAGACGCACGACTCGCCCCACCCGCAGCCAAGCCCGCCTTCGTCTTGTCGCCCATTGAAGCGCGGGTGCTTGCCACCCTGATGGAAAAAGCCCGCACCGTGCCCGACAGCTACCCGCTCACGCTCAATTCACTGGTGCTCGGCTGCAACCAGAAAAGCAGCCGTGAACCGCTGATGAACGTGACCGAAGCGCAAGCTGCGCAGGCCCTGGGCGCGCTGAAATCGCTCAACCTGGTGCGCGAATCCAGCGGCAGCCGCGTCACCCGGTTCGAGCACAATTTTCAACGCGGGGTCGGCGTGCCGGAACAGTCTGCCGTGCTGCTGGGCCTGCTGATGCTGCGCGGCCCGCAAACCG
>JAYVNK010000285.1:0-12901 GCA_043758475.1 Comamonadaceae bacterium
CCCGGACATGGATATTCTCAAGAACATCGATGCGTCGGGCAACGCCTTTCCGTCACTCCATGTCGCCACCGCCATTTTTTCGGGTGCGTGGTTCCAACGGCTGCTTCGGCGTTTCGGGGCACCGCCGTGGGCGCTTGCGTTGAACTGGATCTGGTGTGCAGGAATTGTGTATTCCACGCTGGCGATACGCCAGCATGTGGCGGTGGATGTGGCAGCCGGTCTGTTGCTGGGAGCGGTGGCGGCGCGGCTGTCACTGCGCCACCGCCTATCCTTTGAGAATCAGGCTGCTACTGCCTTCGTCAAGCGCCTGGTGAGTCTGGCGGCAGCGCCGTACAGAGCTTGCGGATCCTACCCCTGGCATTTTGCGCGCGGCAAGCTCGGTGGCGACCCCGCCTTTGTCCATTTGCTGGCATCTGGCCTGCTGAGCGGGCCCGCGCGCATCCTCGACATTGGCAGTGGCCAGGGCCTGCTCACTGCCTGGTTGCTGGCAGCGCGGGAATCGGCAGAACGCGGAGACTGGCCGGCCGGCTGGCCAGCCGCGCCACAGGCTTCCCATGTGCGCGGGATCGAGTTGATGCCGCATGATGTGGCACGCGCCGACCATGCCCTGGCGCAGGCCGTGCGGGCCGGCCGGGCCGAGTTTGCAAAAGAGGACATGTGCAACTGCAATTTCGGCCAAACTGATGCGGTTGTTATTCTTGATGTCTTGCACTACGTCCCCTTTGCCGCGCAGGATGACGTGTTGCTGCGCGCGCATCACGCACTGTCGCCTGATGGCGTGCTGCTCCTGCGTGTGGGTGACGCCGCCGCCGGTCTGCCATTTGCCTTCAGCAACTGGGTTGACCACGTTGTGACCACGCTGCGCGGCCACCGGCTGGGCAGGCTGTATTGCCGCCCTCTGGCCGATTGGAAAGCGGCACTGAGCAAGCTCGGTTTTACAGTAGAAGCGCAGGCACTGAGCCAGGGCACGCCGTTCGCCAACGTGCTGCTGGTTGCCCGGCTGCCGCCGCCCCCTTGAACATTGACCATAGCAGGCATGCGCTGCGCTCCATTTGCTAACATCAAGTCTCGCAAATTTCCTCCATCATCAACTGTGTCCCCCCTCCTGCTTTCGCATTTCACCGCCACCAGTTGCATCGGTCACGGACTGGACGCGACACTGGCATCCATGCAGGCAGGGCGCTGCGGCCTGAGGTACTGTGATTTTGATACGGTGGACCTGGCAACCTGGATAGGCGTGGTAGACGGGGTTGACCACGAGGTGTTGCGCCAGGACCTGGCTGCTTTCGATTGCCGCAATAACCGGCTGGCCCAGATTGGGCTGCGGCAGGACGATTTTGAAGAGGCCGTGCGGGCGGTGGCCGCGCGCCTCGGCCGCCGCCGTGTGGGTATCTTCATCGGTACCAGCACATCAGGCATCCTGCAAACCGAGCTGGCTTACCGGCGGCGCGACCCGGCGACGGGCGCATTGCCTGCGGACTTCGCCTACGCCACCACCCACAACACTTATTCGGTGGCCGATTTTGTGCAACGCTATTTTGGCCTGGCCGGTCCGGCCGTCGTCGTGTCATCGGCCTGCTCGTCCAGCGCCAAGGTGTTTGCATCGGCCAGCCGCATGATGGCTGCGGGATTGATCGACGCAGCGGTGGTGGGCGGTGTTGATTCGCTGTGCCTCACCACCCTGTACGGCTTCAACTCGCTGGGTCTGGTGTCCAGCCAGCCCTGCCGCCCGTTTGATGTTGCCCGCAACGGCATTTCAATTGGTGAGGCAGCCGGATTTGCCCTGCTGGAACGTGTACCGGAAAATTTGGAACGCGATTCCGTGTTGCTGATGGGGCTGGGTGAATCCAGCGATGCCCATCACATGTCGTCGCCGCACCCCGAGGGCCTCGGCGCGCGCATGGCGATGCAGGATGCCCTGCGAACTGCCCGGCTCGAAGCCACCGACATTGACTACATCAACCTGCATGGCACCGCCACGCAAAACAACGACGCCGCAGAGACGCTCGCTGTGACTGCCGTGTTCGGGCCGGCCACGCCATGCAGCTCAACCAAAGGCGCAACGGGCCACACGCTGGGCGCAGCGGGCGGCATTGAGGCCGTTATCTGCGCGCTTGCGTTGCAACACGGACTGATACCCGGCGGCGTAAATACAACCCAGATCGACCCGGCGCTGGCCTTGAATTACCTGATGGACAAGCGCAAGCAGGCGGTGACTCGCGTATTGAGCAATTCATTTGGGTTTGGTGGAACCAATTGCAGCCTGATCTTGGGACGGGCGGGCTAATCCATGGCAGCGCACCAAGCCCGCAGCCGCGGACCGCTTACGGTCTTTGTCCAAGGCATGGGTCTGCTGGGTCCGGGCCTGTCCAGCTGGCCGCAAGGACGTGCCTGCCTTGATGGCAGCGTGACCTTTGAGACTGCCCGGTCCGTACTGCCATTGCCCATGGCGCTGCCCGCCGCAGAGCGACGGCGCGCAGGTGCCGTAATCAAGGTTGCGCTAGCCGTCGCTCACGAAGCAGTCGCCGCCTCCGGCCTGCATGCAAATGCCCTGCCCTCGGTTTTTTCATCTTCCAACGGCGATGCTGCCAACTGCCACGAAATCTGCAGCGCGCTGGCGTCAAATGACCGGCTGATTTCACCCACCCGGTTTCACAACTCGGTACACAACGCTGCATCAGGGTACTGGAGCATTTCCAGCGGTGCCATGGCAAGCTCGTCGGTGCTGTGCGCGCGCGATGCCAGTTTTGCAGCCGGTCTTCTGGAAGCCATGACCCAGGTGGCGGTCGAAGGCAGGGAGGTTTTGCTGGTGGCCTATGACACCGACTATCCCGAGCCCATGCACAGCGTGCGGCCTGTTCAAGACTCTTTTGGCGTTGGCCTGGTGTTGGCCCCCCATCGCAGCCAGCCCAGCCAGATCTGCTGGACTCTTGACCCGGCAACCTGCTTTACCGACGCTGCGGCAAGCACCCTGGAAAACGTAGCACTTGAACAGTTGCGCAACAGCATTCCTGCGGCACGCTGCCTGCCCTTGCTTCGCACGGTTGCCCTGCAGAGCACCGGTGAAATCGTACTCGCGTACTTGCAGGGGATTCAGCTGGCGGTGCAGGTTGCGCCTTGCCTCCAATGACTTCTGCCCGTCGCGCCCGCCCGGCATTACTGGGCATGGCAGTAACCGGCATTGCACCTGCCTCGCTGCTGCACGCAGACATAGCGCGTCGCATTCCCCACCAGCACAGCATGTGCCTGCTTGACCGGGTCACTGCCTGGGACTTGCAGCAGATCTGCTGCGATGCAGAAAGCCATCGCTCTGTGGACAACCCGATGCGGGCGCATGGCCGGTTGGGGGCGTCGTGCGGCATTGAGTACGCTGCACAGGCCATGGCCGTGCATGGTGCGCTTATCGCTGAAAGTCTAGGCGAGACAAGCGCGATCAGAGGCGGCCATGCGCGTGGTGGCTTTCTCGTGAGCGTGCGCAGTGTCTCCCTGTTTGCCCTGCAGCTCGACAATGTCGCTGGCCGGTTGACCGTCACCGCTGAACGGATCTCGGGTGATGCCAATACCGTGCTCTACAGCTTCGCTGTACTTGACGGGCTGAGAACTCTGCTGGGCGGGCGGGCGATTGTCGTCCTTGACTCGCCAGACCCGGTGGCAGGCCCTGTGGCCGCCCGTACCGCCGCCTGAAACAGGGCCTGGAAAGAAAGATGTCCTCATGAGCAACTCCCTGAAACGTGCGCTTGTCACTGGTGCCAGCGGCGGCATCGGCTCGGCCATCAGCCTGAGGCTGGCCGCCGACGGCTATTGCGTCGTGGTTCATGCCAACAGCAATCTGGCCGCGGCGCAAGCCCTGGTGACCCGCATCGTTGCTGAAGGTGGCCAGGCCCAGGCGGTCGCTTTTGATGTGACCGACGCCGCAGCGACGCAGGCTTCGCTGGAAACCCTGCTCGAACAGGGCCCCATCCAGGTTCTGGTCAACAACGCTGGCATCCACGACGACGCGGTGTTCCCCGGCATGCAATTGGTCCAATGGCAGCGTGTGATTGACGTGTCACTGAACGGTTTTTTCCATGTTACCCACCCATTGATGATGCCGATGATCCGCACGCGCTGGGGCCGCATCATCAACATCACATCGGTTGCAGGCGTGGTCGGCAACCGCGGCCAGGTGAATTACGCGGCTGCGAAAGGCGCACTGCATTCGGCCACCAAATCGCTCGCCCTGGAGGTTGCCAGCCGGGGCATCACGGTCAATGCAGTGGCACCGGGCATCATTGAAACCCCCATGAGCAACAGCAGCTTTGATGCAGCAGCGATTGCCCAAATGGTGCCCATGAAACGCGCCGGCCGGCCCGAAGAAGTGGCTGATCTGGTGGGGTTTCTGGCCTCGGAACGGGCGGCCTACATCAGCGGCCAGGTTATTTCAATCAACGGCGGCATGGTCTGAAGCAAATGAACGAACCCAAATCCTTGAATCCCCGTGGGGCACCGCACATTCCGTTGACGGACTATTACCCGGCGGAGCAGGACCGGCAAGCCTTTTTGCGAAAGATTTTTGACGACACGGCAGCAGACTACGACCGGATCGAGTCCATGCTGGCATGGGGTACCGGGTCCTGGTATCGCCGCCAGGCGTTGGTGCGCGGCGGCTTGGCAAGGGGCATGACAGCGCTCGATGTGGGTGTGGGCACCGGCCTCGTGGCAGCGCAGGCCTGTGACCTGACGGGCGACCCCGCCCTGGTGACAGGTGTTGATCCCAGCCCCGGCATGATGGCGGCCAGCAAACTGCCCAAGACCATGGTTTTGAAGGAGGGCCGGGCGGAATCATTGCCGTTTCCCGACAACCACTTTGACTTTTTGAGCATGGGCTACGCGCTGCGCCACATCAGCGACCTGGGTGCCGCCTTTGCCGAGTTTGAGCGCGTTTTAAAGCCTGGGGGCCGACTGTGCATTCTTGAAATCACCCAGGCACACAGCTCTGCGGGGCGATGGCTGCTGAAAAGCTACATGCGCGGCGTCATCCCCCTGTTGACGCGGTTTGTTTCGAGGCAGAAAAACACCGCGACAATCTGGCGCTATTACTGGGACACCATTGAGGCCTGCGTCCCACCCGAGCAGGTGTTGGGCGTTTTGCGCACAGCCGGGCTGCAACAGGTCCATCGGCACGTGGAAGTGGGGATTTTTTCAGAATATCAAGCCATCAAATCTGGCCCGTTTCCACCAGTTTGAACGTTTTGAGCGGCAGCCCAATGCCGCTCACCCCCGCCCCAGCGCCCGCCGGGCGAGCAAAACCGGCAAACGCAAGAGAAACCCAAGTAACAGCCGGGAGTGCATCCAGGTCAGCAGCAGGTTGTCGCGAAGGTAATTGAAGTGCGACACACCCCCTTCATCGGCACGAAAGTAACGCACCGTCGCAGGCAAGTTCACCGGTTTGATGCCGCGCCAGCACATGCGCACGACCGCCTCGGGATCAAAATCAACACGGCGCATCCAGCGCTGGCCGGCCATCACCTCGCGCAAGGGCTCAATCGGGTAAACACGAAAGCCAAACAGTGAATCGCCAATGCCCGCCCACAGGGTTTCAAGATTGGCCCACCCGTTGGAGACTTTGCGGCCATTGACACGCAGGCGCGGCGCATCGGCAGCGAACACCGGCACACCCAGCACCATGGCGGCGGGCTGGGCAGCCGAGGCTGCCATGAAGCCGGCAATCAAGTGCGCCGGGTGCTGGCCATCGGAATCCATGGTCAGTACGTGGGTGAAGCGCTGTTTCGAAGCCATGTCCAGCCCGTGCAGCACGGCGGCCCCTTTGCCGACATTGCCGGGCAGCACCAGCACCTTCAAGCCGCTGTCCTGTGCTGCCATGGCCTGCAGGGCCTCGGCACTGCCATCGGTGCTGCCGTCCACCACGACCCAGACCGGCGTCCATTGCGCCCGGGCCGATCGCACCGTTTCATAAACCCTGGGACCCGGGTTGTAGCTCGGAATCATGACAAGGTGGGTGCCCGAAGCAGGGGCCGGGATAGCATGGGCCGGGAACGCAGGAACTGGGCAGGCGGGGGGACGGGTTTCGGTCGGCATGTACGCGCTTCAAGCCGAAGCATCTTCGCCAGGCAGTCTTGGTGCTTTGGCCACGCACGCATTCGCCAGCTCGGCCTGAAAGTACTGCTCCAGCTCGCGCGCAAAATGCGCTGTTTCCTGGGGCGGATCAAACCGCTTGCCAAGGCGTATGCGGTAGGTGATGGGCATTTTCGGCGTCCACAGAACCGACCAGCCCTTGCCCAGAAAGCGTGAATTGGTTTCGATGAAAACTGTCTGCACAGGCACGCCCGCCTTCTTGGCGATCAGGCCAGCAGTCCCTTGCAGCGGGTTGACCGGAAAGCGGGTTGTGCGGGTACCCTCGGGAAACAGCAGCAAGTGGCTGCCTTGGTGCAAATCCGCCACGGCCGATTGCACCATGGTTCGCAGCGGCATATTGCGGATGTAGCCCGCCAGCCGGGAACCTGAGCCAAAAAAAACGCTGTTGACGATATCTGCCTTCATGATGCAAGCGGCATCGGGCAGGCGCGACAGAATCATGACCGCATCCAGCAGCGACGGATGGTTGGGTGCGATGACCATGGCCGGGCAACCGTTCAGCACGTCCAGTTCAGACAGGTCAAAGCGGCAAGCCCGCATCAGCACCAGCATGCGCAAATAGGTGAGGAAGATGCCCGAAATGCAGCGACGGCCCATGCGCTTTCCAAGCGTGCGCGGCAACAGCAGGTGAAGCGGTATTGCCACCACAGAGTAGGCCAGACACATTGCACCCAGCAGCGTAAAGCCCAGGTGCAGCCTGACGGTTTCATGCCAGGCCCGCCTGCCAGCGTGCAGCGCGACAGCGCTATTCAGAACGGCCTTTGATTCTGGATGCATAAGCTCAGTGCGTGCAATGCCTCAAAGGGACGCAGTCTCAATGCCGCCGACATCACGGATATTGGCCTTGCGCTGACGCATCGCCAGCCATGAACGCCTGAGGTTCATGAAGGACGTGATGTAGAAAATGAGCTTGAACATCGCCAGTGAACGCCAGATTGGCGTCTTACCGAAGACATCGCCAGCCAGCACCGACATCAGCGCCTCTTTCACGCGCCAGATGTTGGGCGGGCCCATGAACATGTCGCGCATGGTTGGATTGGTCACGCGGTAAATGAACCACGAAAACTCCTTGGGCCCCAGACGCACCTGCCCATCGAAGCGTGCCAGCGCGGACGCGGCTTTTGCCGGTTCGCGCAGACAGGTGTCCACCGTTTCAGCGCCAACAAATCCGCCCTGCATGGCCAGCATGACGCCCGATGAAAACACCGGGTCAATGAAGGTAAAGGCATCGCCAATCAGCAAATGGTTGGGCCCGTGGGTGCGCTCACAGGCGTAAGAGAAATTGCCGGTGGCCTCGACCTCGGACGACAGCGTGGCGTGGGCCAGCCGCTGGGCCAGTGCCGGACACAGGGCAACCGTGTCGAGAAAAAAATCCTTGACCGGTTTGCGACGGCTTTTGAGGTAATGCGGCCAGACCACGGCACCGATGCTGGTGTTGCCATCAGCCAGAGGAATGAACCAGAACCAGCCGTGGTCGAACCAGAAGATGGAGATGTTGCCCTCGTCCTGGCCGGCATGGCGCGTGGCACCCGTGAAGTGGGCGTACACCGCCGAGCTGTTGTGTTTGGGGTTGCGCCGCTTGATCTCGAACTGCTTGCCCAGCACGGTGTCGCGGCCCGAGGCATCCACCACAAAGCGCGCCCGCCATTGCTGGGCGCCGCCATCGTCATGCTGCGCCTCAATGATGGCGCTGCTGTGGTCGGGCGCAAAAGCCACGCTCTTGACCCGGCAGCCTTCGATCACTTCGGCCCCCAGGCGGGCGGCGTTTCGAATCAGGATTTCATCAAACTCGGAGCGGCGCACCTGGAAGGAAAAAGGCATGGACTTGTCCCACGCGTCGCCAAACTTGAAGGTCTCGCTCTTGTTTTCATGCCACGGCGAGACAAATTCGGCGGCCCATTTTTCCATGCCAATGGCCTTTACTGCATCGGCAACACCCAGCTTTTCAAGCAATGGCAAATTGGCCGGCAGCAACGACTCGCCGATATGAAAACGCGGGTGATGGGCCTTTTCAAGCACCACGACTTTGTGCCCCTTCTGCGCCAGCAGGCTTCCAACGGTAGCGCCGGCGGGCCCGCCGCCAATCACCAGCACGTCGCACTCACGAAATGCATTGCTGACTGCCGGGGGGGACGCAGGTTGCTCGGTCATGGCGATTTAATGAAGATGGGTCTTTGAGTTTGCTGTGAATCTGGAGGATCGGATCAGTCCATTATCAGTTGAACGCTTGGCCACCAGCAAACGCCGACTTGGCGCGATCCAACTGCCTGAATAAAGTGTCGCTCGGCGAGTGAATCTCCAAACCAGTTCAAACCAGTTCAACCGGGTTCAACTCAGCCCCGCCTCCACGTCACGGTAACAAATTGTCGCCAAGCGGTGCCGCAGCCACAGTGGCCGTATGCTATTATTATTATATCGTACTATGCAGTACTGACAAGGGCTACAGCCAAACTTTACCATTTTTACAGGGGCGACAGCACCCAACAGCTAAAACCATGATAGCCCAGGGACCCTCTGCATAACTCATCGCGAGTTCGTGTAGGCCGGATCGGGATGGGCTGCAAGGCGGATTTCTTGCCAATAGCACCGCTATTGGCAAGAAATTCAACGCCGCAGACCGCCCGAGCCCGGTCTATCACGGGCCGCGAGGAGTTATGCAGAGGGTCCCCAGGTACAGCAACTCAGGGCTTCACGCCATAGCCCATGGTCTGCGGCAGCCACAGCACAATCTGCGGGAACACCGTCATGGCCAACAGCAACAGCAGCAGCATGACCAGAAACGGCCAGCCCTCCTTCATCATCTCGCCAATGGGTATGCCGGTGAGCGCCTTGGTGACGAACAGCAGCATGCCAAACGGCGGGTGGATCAGCCCGATCATCATGTTCAGCACCACCAGCACGCCAAAGTGAACCAGGTCCACGCCGAGCAATTTGGCGGCCGGCAGCAGCATGGGCACAAACACCAGCAGCAGTACTGACACGTCCAGAAAACAGCCCAGCGCCAAAAACATCACGTTCACCAGAAGCAGGAACTTCACCTGCGACAGGTGCATGCTGTCCACCCACTGCGCCATGGCTTGCGGCACGCCCTCGGCGGTGAAGGCGTAGTTGAGTATGAAGGAGCCCGCCAGGATGATGGTGATCACCGCGCTGCCGCGTGTGGACTCCATCACCACGCCCCAAAAGCTGCGCCACGTGAGAGCGCGGTACACCACCCCCGCCAGAATCAGCGCATGGAAGGCGGCAACCGCAGCCGCCTCGGTCGGGGTGAAAGCGCCGGAGTAAATGCCGCCCAGCAGCACGACGGGCATGGACAGCGGCAACGCCCCCCGGTACACAATGGCCGGCCACTCGCGCAGCGGAATCTTGTCCTCACGCGGCATGTTGCGCTTGGTAGCAATGAAGTGCACCACCACCATCATCAAGATCGCCATCAGAAAACCAGGTACCACGCCGCCCAGAAACAGTGCCCCCACCGAAGCCCCCGACACCAGCGCATAAATCACCATGGGAATGCTGGGCGGAATAATCGGCCCCAGCGTGGCGCTGGCCACCACCACGGCCCCGGCAAAGCCACGTGAATACTCCGGCTTTTTCAGCATCTGCTTGATGGTGACCAAGCCCGGCCCGGCCGCGTCGGCAATGGCGCTGCCACTCATGCCAGAGAAAATCACGCTGACCAGAATGTCCACCTGCGCCAGGCCGCCCTGCATGCGCCCGACCAGGATGCGGCAGAAGTCAAAAATGCGTTCGCTCACCGTGCCCGCGTTCATGATGTTGGCGGCAAACACAAACAGCGGCACCGCCAGCAGCACGTAGCTGTTGTACAGGCCGTTGCCAATCTGCTCGGCCACCAGGCCCACGTCTTGCCGCTTGACCAGCAGATAGGCGATGCCCGAGGCAATCATGGAGAAACCAATCGGCATGCGCAGCAGCATGCCTGCCACCAGTACGCCTGCCAGAACCCACAGGCCGGTGGTCATGTGGCGGTCACCGTCAAGGGCGACGTCAACATTACAGGCGAAGCTCCGCGTCAAGGCCTCGGCGGTTCAGCGCCTCCCAAATGGCCCAGGCGCTGCGCACCACCAGCGCCACCAGCAGCAGCACAAACGGCATGAACACCCACATGAACGGCAGGCCCAGCACAGGCGTCCCCTCGCGAGCCATGAAGCGCACGTAGTCCCAACTGGCGGGAATGCCACACAGCGCCAGAGCGCCCACCAGCCCATTGCCGACGATTTGCATGGCTTGCCGTGCGCGCAGGCCCACACTGTTCCACACCAGGTCAAACACCACCTGCTCGCGCTGCGGCACGATGAAAGCGCTGGCCCACAGAATGACCCACACGTACAGAATCACCGCCGCTTCATCCGTCCAGGCCAGGGGCTTGTTGAAACCGAAGCGGGCGGTGACTTGCACCACAAAGACGATGAACAGCGTTAAAAACAGGCCGCCGCCCACGGCGTTGGCAAGCTTGCGGGCCCAGACGTTCATTGGCTAAATGCTATTTTATTAATAGCTATACATGCACAGTAGACAAGGGCTACAGGCGGAAAAAGCATCTATTTAATGGAATTTATGCGTTCCAGCAGGCCTTTGGGCCAGACCTTTGCGTACTCGGAGTTCTGGTAGGTGGCCTGGACCGATTTGCGAAAAGCCTCCACGTCGGGCGATGTGACTTGCAAGCCTTCTTTCTTGAAAAACTCCACCAGCTGCGACTCTTCCTTCAAACGGTTTTCGTTGTTGAAGCTGGCAGCCGCCTCTGCCGCCGCCTTGACCTTCTGCCGCTGCGCAGGAGCCATGGCGTTCCAGGCTTTGTTGGAGATCGCAATGAAAATACCATCCACCAGGTGGCTGGTCATCACGATCTGCCTGGTCACTTCATAAAACTTGGCGGCTCGCACCGACGGCAGGGGATTGTCCTGGCCGTCAATGGTGCCCGTTTTCAGGCCCAGATACACCTCCCCAAACGCCAGGGGCGTGGGTGTGGCACCCAGCGCTTCACCCAGGAAAAGCCACTCTTTGGAGCCCGGCATGCGCAGCTTCACGCCCTTCAAGTCAGCCGGCACCTTGACGTTGCGCACCTCACGCAGGTTGACCTGCCGGGTGCCCAGGTAAACGGTGGAAAGCGGCGTGACATCCATCTTTTCAGACACGGCCTTGAACATCTCGGCACCGATCGGGCCGCTGAATATTTTTTGCTGGTGGTCCGGGTCACGCACGACGTAGCCTGCCGTGAACACGGAAAACTCTGGCAGCAGTTTGGCGATGTCAAAGGCCGACACCGAGGTCAATTCAAGGTTGCCACGCGCCATGGCCGCCGGCTCGGCGCCCTGTTTGAACAGCGAGGCATTGAGGTTGATCTGCACGTCAAATTCGCCCGGAGCGCTTTTCTCCAGCGCGTCCTTGAACACGGTCCACATCTTGGCGTGCCAGTCGTCCGGCACGGCAGGGGTTGAGATGCGCAGCACGGTTTTGCCCTGGGCCAGTGCGGGCGACATGGGGAAGGTGGATACGGCCAGTGCACCGAACGCGGTTGCGCCAGCCAGTACAGCACGGCGACTGACGGCAGGGTGGGCGGCCGGTTTGGGGTGGATCGGCGTTGTCATGGGGTTGTCTCCAGCGGTTTTTATTGAATCAAAAGGGGCCAGCAGCGGCGCGGCGTGGATCAAATCATTTCCAGCAGCGCACCTATCGCACGATACGCCTTGCGCACGGCCTGCGCCTCGGTGTTATCCAGAGGGCTGAGCGGTGCGCGCACGTTCAGCCAGGCATCGTCCCCCGTCTGCTCGGCCAGCAGGGTCTTGTAGACGGCGACGAACGGGAGGTTGGGCATGGCCCCCAGCAGGCCCAGCAGCGAGGCCATCAATTGCGCATCCACCGCCGACACGACCCCCGGCGCGTCGATCACGCGGCGCACGAGCCCCGGCGCAACGTTCGCCAGCCCGTTGACTGAGCCAGAGCCCCCCGCCAGCATCACCGGCGCGACGTGGGGCTCCGCACCGACCAGGATGGAGAGCGCCGGGAACGCCCGGGCCAGACCGATGGCGTGCGCCAAATCCCCGCTGCTGTCCTTCAGACCCGCCACTTGGGCAGGGTGGCGGCGCACCAGCTCGGCGATGGCTGAATGCGAAAAGCCGAACGTGCTCATGGCGGGAAAGTGGTACAGCAGCAGCTTCAGGCCATCGTCGCCAATGCCACGCACTACTTGCGAGACGGCCTCAACAATGCCCGCGTCGCGCGGCTGATTGAAGTAGAACGGCGGCATCAGCATCTGGCGGTTCACACCCAGGCGCGACGCATGGCGGCCGAGTTCAATCGCATCGCCCAGCGCCAGTGCGGTGATAGTGACGATGACCTGGTCGGGCCGGATGGGCTGTAGCGCGCCGCTGTCGCCGCAAGGGCCGGAGTTGGCTGGTTTGACGGGCTTGTCAGGTGCAGCGGGTTTGGCCAGCATGGCTTCCAGCAGGGCCTTGCGCTCAGCCACGGTGAAGGCCGGGCCCTCACCCGTGGTGCCAAACAGCGTGACGCCATCGCTGCCCGCGCTGAGCATGCGCCGGGCGTGGGCTATGGCGCGGGCGGTGTCGAGTTCGCCGTTGGCGTTGACCGGCATCAGCAGGGCAGGCCAGAGGCCGTGGATATGCGGATTCAAGACAAGTTCCTTTTCAAGCCGCGTCGAGCTTGGGTTCAGCGCGCTGCCCCGAGATCATGTGTGACTTGGAGCGCCCGATACAGACATCAATTTCAAAATATAATACTACCATTT
>JAYVNK010000286.1:0-4263 GCA_043758475.1 Comamonadaceae bacterium
AACGCCAGCCTGGCCCAGTGGCTGATCGCCGAGGGCCATGCGCCAGCGCGCTACATCGCTGCCCAAGGCACCTGCCTGGGCCGCGCCGGGCGCGTGCACATTGAGCAGGATGCTGTCGGCCAGGTCTGGGTGGGTGGCGATTCCGTAACGTGCGTCGACGGGACCGTGACGCTTTGAGCGTCTTTGACAGGTGCCAAGCCACGACCCAAGCCATGAAAGGCTCCGCCAAACTGGACCATCTGGTCGTCGTGGCCAACTCGCTGGACGAGGGCGGGGCCTGGTGCGAAGCCACCCTCGGCGTGACGCCCGGCCCCGGCGGCGAACACCCGCTGATGGGCACCCACAACCGCCTCCTGCGGATTGACAGCGCTGCATTCCCCCGCACCTATTTCGAAATTATTGCTATTAATTTAGAAGCTGACTATGCACATAGGACGGGGGCCAAGCGTTGGTTTGACATGGATAATGCACAAATTCAGACCCGCGTGGCGCAAAACGGCCCCCAACTGATCCATTGGGTCGCAAGCGTGCCAGACATTGCAGCCGCAGGGCAAACGCTGGCCGCGCAGGGCGTCGACCGTGGCTCCGCGATTCAAGCATCCCGCATGACGCCGAACGGTCTGCTGCAATGGCAAATCACAGTGCGCGATGACGGCCAGCGCCTCTTTGACGGCTGCCTGCCGACACTGATTCAGTGGGGCGATGTGCATCCCACACACAATATGCCCCACAACGGCGTGACGGTGCAGGCCCTGCACATCGCGCACCCCGCTGCGGATCAATTGCAGGCGGCATTTGATGGCATCGGCTTCGCAGGCATGGCGGTGCACAACGCACCAGCCCGCATCACCGCCGTTTTTCAGACGCCCAAGGGCGTTGTGCAACTGTTTTCATGACCCGAACAAGCCGTGTAGCTGTTGTCACGACGAGGAACCGTCGCTTGCGTGACTCTGAGTCTGGCCCGGGTTTGTTCCAATTCACCGCATGGGAACCCTCTACCTTGTGCGCCACGGGCAAGCTTCTTTCGGAGCCGATGATTACGACAATTTGAGCCAGCTTGGCATCAAGCAAAGCGTGCGACTGGGCGAGTACTGGCGCGGCAAGGGTTTGAAATTTGACGCCGCACTGGTCGGCACGCTGAAGCGGCATGCGCAGACTTATGCGGGCATTTGTGAGGGTATGGGTGAGGCTAGGGGTGAGGGCGCGGGCTTCGGCCTCAAAGCCCTCCAGTGGCCCGGCCTCAACGAATACGACAGCCACGCGGTGATTGAGGCCATCCACCCGCAGCCGCTGCAAAAGCCCGACACACCGGAGCTGTACCGCCACCATTTCCGCCTGCTGCGCGACGGCCTCACGCAATGGATGAACGGTGTGGTCAGCCCCAAAGGCATGCCCACCTACCCTGAGTTTTTAAAAGGCGTCACCAGCGCGCTGGACCATGTGCGCGGCCTGCCTCATGAAGGTAAAGACGGCAGCGGTAACGTGCTGCTCGTGTCCAGCGGCGGGCCCATCTCCACAGCGGTAGGCCACATCCTGGGCACCACGCCCGAGACCACGATAGAGCTCAACCTGCGCATCCGCAACAGCTCGGTCACCGAATTTGCTTTCAACCCCAAGCGCCACATGCTGGTGACTTACAACACCTTGCCGCACCTCGACTCGCATGAACATGCGGATTGGGTGACCTACGCCTGAGCGGCAGCTTCGCCTGCCAAAGGAGCCAGTGGCAAAACCCTTTCTTTGGCATGGCGCCGGTTGTTGCACGCGTCATGGCTGATGGCCAGGTTGTCCGCATGGCTGTTGCCGCCTTCACTCAATGGCTTGATGTGCTCCAGCGTTGCGGTGGCAGGCAGCACGTGCGCGCCACAGACCCAGCAGGGCACGACGCCGTGCAACTGGCGCGCTACCGTTTTGTAAATCTTGTCGCGGGTGTGGGACAGTTTGCTCATGCGGGCGCCGGTGACGACCCCGTCACATCACCCCAAAAGTCTTGAACGCCTCGACCGTGCTCATGCCGTTTTGAATGGCCAGGCGGACCCTGTTCTCGGTGCTGGCCTTCTCCAGTGCCTTGCGAATGGATTCTTCTTCTGCGTGGCGGGGAATCACCAGCACGCCGTCCAGGTCACCAAAGACGATGTCACCGGGCGAGATGCGCACGCCGTTGATCTCTACCGCGACCCGGTAATCGACGACCTTGCCGCGCGGCCCCTGGTCTTGCGCGTAACCACCACAGGAAAACACCGGCAGCCCCATCTGCAACACCTCGGGGGTATCGCGTGAATAGCCATCCAGCACCGCGCCGGCGGCTTTGAGGTGCATGGCGCGGGTGGTCATCAGACCGCCCCACAGCGCGAACTGCGGCGCACAGCCCGTGGCCACGTAAACTTCGTTGGGCTTGAGGTCGTCAAGTGCCTGGAACAACAGCCCGAACGGCTGGCGGCTGATGGGCAAGTGCCCATTCGGTTCGCTGGCGGCAAAGCAGTTTGATTCCAGTACCGGCATGGCGCGCCCGACAATCACCATGTCACTGCGCACCGGCCGAATCCCCGGGCTCAAAAACTGCTTCAGCAGCCCCATGGTGTCGAGGATGTCGCCCACCACAGCGGGAAAAAGTCGCTGGCGCATCAGTGCAAACAGCTCCTCGTCGCTGCGCCACATCACAGCCACACCCCACTATGCGGCATCTGGATGGTCTGCGATGGCGTTCCACCGACCACGAATGCCCCGATGACAAAGCTGAGCACGGCTATGAAAATACTGGCAAAAAAGGCGGTCCAGAAGCTTGACACCGTGAAGCCTGTCACCAGCCTCGCCACCAACATGACCATCAAGGCGTTGATCACCAGCAGGAACAGCCCGAAGGTCAAGAAGGTGAGCGGCAAGGTCAGCACAATCAGCAGGGGCTTGACGATGGCATTGGCGAAACCCAGCAACAGCGCAGAGACAACCAGGGCCGACGTGGTGGCGAACTTGATGCCCTTGAAGACGTGGCTGGCAACCCAAAGCGACAGCGCGGTGACGGCCCAGTGCAGCAGAAATGGTGTCAGGTTATCGAGCACTGAAAAATTCTCTACAGCGGCCTGATGTCCACCTTGCGCCACTTGATCGGCCCGCCGGTCACTCCTTTGACACCCGCGCCAAACTGAAGCGCAAAAGGCCCGGCGGGGAATTTGCCGTCTCGCAGGCCAACCGTCACAGTGCCGTTTAACTTGACCGTCATCTGGTCGCCTTTGGCAAAGATTTCGTAGGTGTTCCATTTGCCGCCCACTTTGTAGACGACCGGCACTGGTACGGCTGCAAAATCGACAATGCCGCCGGTGCCGTAGAACGGGTCGGGCCGGATGTCCCAGATGTTCACCTCGTAGGCATTGTCAGCACCAATCTTGTTGGCGTCCGACGCGCGGATGAAGATGCCGCTGTTGGTATCTGTTTCGGCCCAGAACTCGGCGTAGATGACAAAATCCTTGTAGCTGTTTTTTGAGACAAGGTAGCCGCCTTTGCCCTGGTCCGCCACGATGCTGCCGCCTTCTGCGCGCCAATTGGCATCTCCAATGCGGTTCCAGTGGTCCAGCCCCTTGTCGCCGTCAATCAAGCTGACCCATCCTTGCTGGGTGGCGCAGCCTGACAGGCCCAACACGGCCAGCAAAAAGACCATGCAGATGGCAGAACACGTCGCAGAAAAGCGTTTCATGGATGTCCTTTAAAAATACTGAACAGGTGACACGCATGTTAATCGGGTTGAACCGGCTGCGCGCTACAACCCCAGTTCACTCAAACTGGCGTGCTCGTCTGGCCTTCGTCCCAGTGGCCAGAAGAATTTGCGGTCGGCTTCCTTGATGGGCAGATCGTTGATGCTGGCAAAACGCCGCATCATGAAACCCTGCTCGTTGAACTCCCAGTTCTCGTTGCCATACGAGCGGTACCACTGGCCTGAATCGTCATGCGACTCGTAGGCAAAGCGCACGGCGATGCGGTTGCCGCCGAAGGCCCACAGCTCCTTGATCAACCGGTAGTCCAGCTCCTTGGCCCACTTGCGCGCGAGCAGCAGCGCCACCTGCTTGCGCCCCACCGGGAACTCAACCCGGTTGCGCCACAGCGTGTCTTGCGTGTAGACCAGCACCACGCGCGCAGGGTCGCGCGTGTTCCAGGCGTCTTCGGCCATGCGCACCTTCAGGGCTGCAGACTCCGCCATGAAGGGTGGAAAGGGTGGTTTGGTTTCCATGGCTTGTTGCATCCCATCTACGGTGGGTCAATAGGTTTTGT
>JAYVNK010000287.1:0-4256 GCA_043758475.1 Comamonadaceae bacterium
CGAATTGATCCGCCTCATCAAACTGTAGACAGAATCCGGAACCTCAAAATGCCGCAGTTTCATTGGGAAAACTCGCTGTTTTTGGGGAGGAACTTCAGCCTAGCCGTGCTAAAGCACTGTCTTCGTCGGCCCGCCTACTTCACGGATGATTGAGAAATGGAATAAGCCGCAAAAAACCCATCGCCGCAGCTACCGGCTCCTGCCCGCCCGGTAAGCCGCCTTCTGAGTCTGCGTTTGCACGCCACCGATGCCTTTGGCCTGCGCCATGCGGGCCAGGCCGGTGCCGGCATGGGCGTGGGTGATGGCCAGGCCGAGCGCGTCGGCGGCGTCTGGGCCCGGCAGGGCGGGCAGGTTGAGCAGGCGTTTCACCATCTCCTGCACTTGGGTTTTGTCCGCGCGGCCATAGCCGACCACGGCCTGCTTCATTTGCAGGGCGGTGTATTCGGCAATCGCGGCCACCGGCATGTCGCCCGACACCAGCGCGGTGACGCAGGCCCCACGCGCCTGGCCCAGCAGCAGGGTGGATTGCGGGTTGACGTTGACAAAAACAATCTCGACCGAGGCGCTGTCGGGCTCATAACGCGCCATGACTTCTTTCACTCCGTCAAACAACACCTTCAGGCGTGCGGGCAACTCGCCTTTGTCGATGTGTGTGGTGCTGATGGTGCCGCTGGCGACGTAGGCCAGTTTGGAGCCATCCACGTCAATCACGCCAAAGCCGGTGATGCGCAGGCCAGGGTCAATGCCGAGGATTCTCATTCAATTTGAGCGGTGGCAACGCACGCTGTCAATCGTTGAGTCGCCAACCAAATACTAAAAATACTACTAATAATATAGCTAGTTATGCATTTGGGACGAGGGCTACAGGCCAAAATACCACCTAACTGAGTGAAAAAACACTGGTGCGGCAAAGCACAAAGCGTCCACCCGGTCCAGCAGGCCGCCCGCCCCGGTAACGCCGGCCATGTGGCCACCCCAGCTCGGTATGCCACGGTCCCGCTTCAGGGCTTTCATGACAAAGTGGCCCAGCGTGCCGGCGATGCACGCAATCAACGACAGCGCAAAGCCCTGGCCTGGCACAAACGGCGTGATGCCGGCCAGCAGCGCGCCCGCCAGGCTGGCCACCACCACGGCAACCAGCCAGCTGCGCCAGTTGAAGCTTTGGCTGATGTTGGGCGCGGTCGGTGGACGCTTGAATTTGCGCGAGGCCAAGTGCTGCACCACCATGCACAGCTGCACCACGATCACCAGAAAAAACACCAGGAACGCGCCCTTTTTGTCGTAATTCGGAAAATCCAGCAGCAGCAGCGCGGGCACATGGCTCATGCCGTAAATGCACACCATGATGCCCCATTGCAGCTTGGCATTGCGCTCCAGAAAACGGGTGGGGTCGTTGGCCAGCGCGCTCACCACCGGGATGGCGAGAAACACGTAGACGGGAATGAACACAGTGAACAAGTCGAAGTGTTCGGTGCCCACCAGCCAGTACTGCACGGGCAGCACGACAAAAAACGCCAGCACCAGGCTGCGGTGGTCGCCACGGCGTGTGGGCGACAGCGTCATGAACTCGCGCAGGGCAAAAAACGACACCAGTGCAAACAGTCCGATGGCCACCCATTCACCGGCCAGCCAGCCGATCCAGAACACAAACACCATCACCCAGCTGGTGCGCAAAATGCCGTCCAGATTGCGCAGCTCGTAGCGGCGTGCGTCTGCGGCGGCACCGTCGCCGTGCTCGCGCAACGACAGCACCAAGGCGGTGATGCTGCCCAGCAGCAGCAGGCCGAACACGATCAGGAACATGGCTCCGACCTGCTGGGTAGCCGTCAGGTTTTTAAGATACTGGTACATCAGGTCGCTCTTTAACGTCGCTGAATCGTCGCCTAAACATCCCGCAGGGCAATCACCGCACTGCGCGCCCGGTCAAGAAAAGCGCGCCGCTCCTCACCCGGCTCCAGTTTCACCGGTGCGCCAAAGGTCACCGAGCAGAGCACCGGCACTGGCACCACTTCACCCTTGGGCATGACGCGCTGCACGTTGTTGATCCAGGCCGGCACCAGCACCACCTCGGGGTATTTTTGGGCCAGGTTGTACAAGCCGGCCTTGAAGGCGGCAGGCTCTTCTGCATGACCGCGGGTACCTTCCGGGAACAGGATGATGCTGTCGCCGTTGTCCAGCGCAGCGCACAGCGGCTCCAGCGGGTCCTGGTCGGCTGTGCGCTCGCGCGTGACGTAAATGGCGTTGAACACCGCTGTGGTGATCCATTGCCGAAACGGCGTTTTGGTCCAGTAGTCGCGCGCTGCAATGGGCCGCGTGATGGAGCGCAAATCTTTTGGCAACGCCGCCCAGATCAGCACCAGATCGGCATGGCTCTGGTGGTTGGCAAAGTAGATGCGCTGTTCCGCCTTGGGCGGGCAGCCATACCAACGCGCCTGCGACCCCGTCATGACGCGGATCAGGCCCAGCAGGAAATAGCTCATCAACGTAGCGCGCATGGCTGGGATGATACTCAGGGCAACTCCGCCCCGCCCATGCGCGCAGCAATGGTGGCGGCGCGTGAAGCCAGGTAGCCCGAGTTGAAATTTTTCTCAAAATATTTCGGGCGCGGCAGCATCACGGCCAGGCGCGCGGCTTCATAAGGGCTGAGTCTTGTTGCGGGCTTGGCAAAGTAGTGTTGCGCCGCAGCCTCTGCGCCAAACACGCCCTCGCCCCATTCAACATTGTTGAGGTAAATCTCCAATATCCGCTCTTTGTCCAGCAGTGTCTCCAGCGTGAATGCCAGCAAAACCTCCTGGCCCTTGCGCAGCAGGTTGCGCTCGCCCGACAGGAACAGGTTTTTGGCCAGTTGCTGCGTGATGGTGGAGCCGCCGATGACCTTGGGCGCGCGGGTTGCGGGCGGCGCTTTGGTCACCGCAGTGCCGGGGCGTTTGTCGCCCTGCACCGGGGGTTTGGCCTGTTGTTTGGCCTGCTCCCTGGCCTGTGCCTGCGACTGTGCCTTCGCGTTTTTCTGCCAGGCTTTTTCCAGCGCGTCCCAGTCCACGCCATCGTGGTAAGCAAAGCCATCGTCTTCCGAGGCAATCACCGCGCGTTTCAGGTGGTCAGATATCTGCGCGTAGGGCAGCCACTGTTCACGCCAGCGAAGCGAGCCTTTTTCCGTGGCAATCCGCCAAACTTCCGAGCGCTGAAATGTGGTGGATTGCGGATCCACCACGGCCATCATGGCAATGCGCGCCACAAAGAAGAGTTGCAGTGCGAGAAAAGCAATGGCAAGCAAACCAAGCCAGCGCCAGAAGAGTCTCATGGGCTAATTCAAGGACTGGTTTGAGGAACAGCGTGCCGAAGGCTATTGCGAAGTGAGCTTGGTCTCAAGCGTCTCGTCGCGCGTGAACTTGAAGCGCGACACCACCAGAATCTGGTCGGCCCTGCGCCGCATGGTGTTGCTGAAGGGGCCAAACGGCCCGGCGCTGCGGGCAATGATCTCGGCCCGCCGGTCCAGCGTTTTGTTGCCAGAGCTCTCCACAATCTCCGTGCCCAGAATCCGGCCATCAAAATTCACGGTCACGATCATGGTGAGCTCGCCATACAGCTTCCTGCCGGCCACTTCAGGGAAATTTTCGGTGCCCCGGTCTTCAATCAGGCGGCGCAGCTTGTCGTAGTAAATCGCATACACCTCTTCACGCGTGGCCGGGCTGATGTAGCGCTTTTTGGGGCGCGCGTTTTCCATGTTGATGCGCCGCTCAATCTCGGCCAGCAGCTTGATCAGGCGCCGGCGCCTTTCCTCGTGCGCAACCTGCTCGGGCGTGGCACCCGGCTGGGTGGGGTCGGGCGGCGGCAGGGCGGCGAGCTGGGTTTTGACCTGCGCCAGCAGCAGGTTTTGCTGCTCCTGCAGCGATTGCAGTTTGCGCTGGGTTTCTTCTTCCAGGGTTTCGCCCGCCTCGCTCAGTGCGCTGGGCGGCAGCGGTGTGGTGGCGCGGCCTTTTTCGGTGTCGCCGCCGCCGGCCATCGAGGTCTGGGCGATAGCTTTGGCCTTGTCGGGTTTCTCGTTGGTGCGGGCATTGACCAGGATCACTTCCAGCGGCGTGTCCTGAAACACCCGGTTGAAGGATTCGGGGTCCACAAAGCGCACTGTCAGCAGCACCGCATGCACGGCGATTGACGCGCCTAGGGCAAGTTGCAGGGGGCTGAAAGATCGCAGGTTCACGAAGCCGGATTATCGCCGGAAGCGCTCTGTGGTTCGGCCACGGATTCGCTGGCGG
>JAYVNK010000288.1:0-4254 GCA_043758475.1 Comamonadaceae bacterium
CAGCGCTTCGGTGAGGCTGCCGCAGGTGATCGCTGTACGGTTGTCGATGCCGTTGATCGTTGCCGCACGGTCACATACCCAGAAGGCCCTTTCGATCTCTGCCACGCCCGGTTCGGTGCCAATGGTCGATTGCGCGCTGCTTGGTGCGGACCAGCCCGCCGCTCCGACGACGATCAGTACTGCGGCGGCAGCCTTGATCCACGGCGGGCATCGGCCCTTTATCGGTTGGCAGAGCCAATCGGTGACTTCCCCTTCTTCGTGACGCGTGGTTTTCATGATGTTCTCCGGTAGTTTCAAAAGGTTCTGCCCACTGGCAATGGCGCGCTACTGTCCGTACGCGGCGATGGACGCGCCGGGCAAGTCGGAATCGTGGCCGGTGCTGCGTTGATTCACCACTGTGTGATCCAGCCGTTCATGCTGCAACGGCGCTGCCGCTGCTGTGATGACCTCAGCACTGCTTGAAGCGGTCAAGCCTGCGCCAAGGCCATTCAGGTCTGAACCGCAGGCGCCAACCAGCAGTCCGCTCAGCATCACTGCGCCGATCAAGCCGCCAGTTTTGCACGCGATGGAAGACAGCGGACGGGCATCGTTGCTGTTTTTGGTCGAATGGGCATTGGTCATATTGGCATCCTTCGTGGAGTTGCACGCCTGATTGGCGCGTCAGAGAAGATTAAGAAGCCTGGCTTGGTGTGGATGTGCGAAAGCGCACAACTTTATGCAATTAACTGTGGTAACTTCAAACCTGTTCGGTACCAGCGATCGCTGGCGAACCAGAGGTCGGCCTTCGAAACCATAAAACTGGAGAATCGCATGCCGCGCAATATCACCAAGACGCAATCCCGCAACGCCCAGTTGCAGGATCACTGGGCCAAGATTCCTGATGCCGAATTTGAACGCCTTGGGTTCACTCGCGCCCAACTGTTCTCCCTGCAAGATAGCCTGTCAGGGTATGTCGTGTTGCCGGGCATGCCGGACTACGACACCGACCGCAAGTTGTTCAACCCGGTGTTCGACGCGTATCCTGTGGCGATCGTTTATTGCGAATCAGACCTTGACGTCGCCGAGGTTCTGCAATTTGCGCAGACTTACCGTTTAGGCTTCCAGGTGCGCTCTGGAGGCCACTGCACCGCCGGTTTTTCCTCAGGGCGGGGCATCCTGCTGGATGTCAGCCACCTCGACAACTGCACCGTGGACAGCGCGGCCCTGACGGCCACGGTGGGCTGTGGATGCCCGTTCAAGAAGCTCTATGACACGCTGCGGCCCTACGGGCTGCATGTACCGGCTGGCGAGTGCGAGGATGTGTGTGTGGGTGGATTCGTGCAGGGTGGAGGTTACGGCTTCACCTCTGTGACTTACGGCATGAATTGCGACAACGTGATTGACATGCGTGTGATGCTGGCGAGCGGGCAGATCGTCACGGCGAGCGAGACCGTCAACAGCGATCTGTGGTGGGCCATGCGGGGCGGCACGGGCGGCAACTTCGGCGTGCTGCTGAGCGTGCGTTACAAGCTGCGGCCATTGGGCCAAGTTTTTGGTTGGGCGATCATTTGGCCACTGGCCGGGGCGCGGGACACTGCCAACGCCACTGGCGCGCTGATGTTCTTCCAGGCGAATTATCTGGGTGCCAAAACCGATCCGTGGATGAATATCCAGGTGTCTCTGTGCTTTCAGCCGGGGACTGCTGCCGGCGCTTCTTCTGAAGCTGCGACGCTGCCCTACTTGATGATCCGGGGCCTGTACGTCGGCAGCGCCGCCAACGGGCAAACCGCTATCGCCCCGCTTTGCGCCCTGCCCGGTGCCATCACGCAATGGACCGAGACGGCCACTTATGACCAGCTCAACGTCGATTTGCTGAACAAACCGTATTCGATGCCATTTTTTCCGGCCAACGCGATACCACGCGAAGACAAGGTGTCTCGGTACGTGGCGCGCCCGCTGGCTGCCGCTGAATGGCGCTGCCTGCTGGACTACTTCAGGGGCTCGCCCAACCCGTATTCTTACGCTTACTTGGAGTGCTATGGCGGGGCAATCAATGCCTATCCGAGCGACAAGAGTGCGTTTGTCCACCGCGATGTGCTGTACAACGCCGTGCTCGACGTCTTCTGGCTTCAGGAGTCAGAGCGCGTTGCTGCCCAACAGTTTCTTGAGGGGTGGGTGCAGCTTGTCGGCCCCATGAGCAATGGGCGGATTTACCAGAACTATCCTCGCCTTGGCGAACCCGGCTATGCAGGTGCCTACTGGGGCGATGCCCAGGCCGGTCTGTACGCCGTCAAGTGCAAATACGACATAACCATGGCGTTCACGTTTGCGCAGCAGGTCTGTCCCCTGATGTCACCTTTTGCGGGCGTGGGCCCCAGGATCATCCTCCCTGATTTCCTACAGGTTGCGCTGGATCGGCCCATCGTCTACGACACCCAGGCAGGGGCGTAGGACGCAAGATGGATGTGCGTGCCTGGCTGGAATCGTTAGGGCTGGATGCCTACGCTCAAGCATTTGTAGCGAACGATGTGGACGCAGCGGTGCTGCCGTCGCTCACGTCGGATGACTTGCGGGACATCGGCGTCACGTCGGTCGGCCACAGGCGGCGCCTGCTTGATGCAATTGCGGCGCTCAATGCACCGGCCTTGGTCTCCTCAGATCAGCCATCAGCCATGGCCCCGCCCGCAGCGCTGCCGGTGAGTGTCCAGACCATTGCGCCAGCCGATGCGACTCCCATCCGCACCCCATCGGCTGTGCAACGGCGGCAGATCACCGTGGTCTTCTGCGACCTGGTGGGGTCCACCGCCTTGTCTGCACGCGTCGACCCGGAGGACTTGCGCGAATTTCTGGACAGTTACCGTGCCGCCGTTGCAGCTGTGGTGCAGGAACACACGGGCTGGGTCGCCCAATACCTCGGAGATGGCGTGCTGGCCTACTTCGGCTATCCGAAATCCAGCGAAAATGCCTGCGAGCAGGCCGTGCGCGCGGCACTGCACATCGTCGATGTCGTTGCAGGCCTGCCGACAGTCGGCGGGCAGCCGCCGCAAGTGCGTATCGGGATTGCCACTGGCCTGACGGTGGTGGGCAAGCTCGTTGGCACCGGCGCGGGGCCAGCCGAATTCAGCGCAGTGGGCGAAGCCCCCAATCTGGCAGCGCGTGCCCAGTCCGAGGCCCAACCCAACGCGGTGGTGATTGCGGATTCAACGCGGGAACAAGTCGGTGACTTGTTTCAGTACCGTGATCTGGGACAGTTTGACCTGAAAGGCTTCCAGCAGCCCACCAAGCTGTGGCAGGTGTTGGGGGAGAGTCACGTGCGCAGCCGCTTCGCGGCGCTGCACGGCGGGCGCGCGCACATCTCCCTGATGGGGCGGGAGAGTGAGACGAGACGTATCGCCAGCCGCCTTGCAGACGCGCAGGCCGGTAACGGCCAGCTGCTCGTGATCAGCGGCGAAGCCGGGCTTGGAAAATCCCGGCTGGTGGAGCACCTGTTTGAGTTGCTCGGGCGCGAACAGACCGACGCGAGCGCGGCTGAGCGCCTGGTCTTCCAGTGCTCACCCCACAACGTCGCGTCTGCGTTGCACCCGGTGCGTGACTACATCGAGCGCAGCGCCGGCATTTCGTCGCAAGATGGACGTGATGCCATTCTGGAAAAGCTTTCCATGCTGCTAGAGCGTGCCGGGCCGCTCGTACCCGAACACCTGAGCCTGGTGGCGGAGCTGCTCGGTCTCGAACGCGCCCCGCACGGTGCTCTGGAGGGCCTCGGCTCGCTTGAAGTTCGCACGCGCATGCTGCGTGCGCTGGGCAGTTTGCTGGAGGCCGCCGCTGCGCAAAGTTCGGTCGTCGTTGTGGAAGACATCCAATGGATCGACCCATCGACCAGCGAGCTGCTGGGCAGCTTCGTGCCCCTGCTTCGGCGCATGCCGGTGCTGTTTGTGGCAACGTCGCGCGGGGGGCCGTATCCACCCTGGCTCACCGGGCCGCATGTCGGCCTGGTGCAACTCGACCGGTTTGACGCCGAGCAGACGCGCCAGATCGTCGTTGCCATGGCGGCTCCCCAGCAGTTGCCCGCGCGCGCGTTGGACGCCATCGTCTTGCGCTGCGATGGCGTGCCGCTGTACGCCGAAGAACTGACCCGTGGCTACCTGGAAACCTCGGGCAAGCGCGCCAGCGGAACCCTGAGAAGCGAGAGCGAGAGCGAGGGGAGCGAAGACGTGGCCAATGCCGGCATCCCAGCCACGCTGTCTGAGTCGCTGCTGGCCCGGCTGGACGGGGTGA
>JAYVNK010000289.1:0-4251 GCA_043758475.1 Comamonadaceae bacterium
CCCGTTCCCGACCGACGTTCCCAAGACACCCATTCTTATCAACTCCGCAACCCTGGTGAAATAAATCATGAGCAACCCAAAAGTAGACCTCCACATCGCAAACTACGGCGTCATTACGCTTGAGCTGGACCAGGACAAAGCGCCAAAAACCGTCGCCAACTTCCTGAGTTACGTCGGCAAGGGCCACTACAACAACACGATTTTTCACCGCGTCATCCCCGGCTTCATGGTGCAAGGCGGCGGCATGGAGCCCGGCATGAAAGAAAAAAAGGGCGATGCGCCCATCACTAACGAAGCCAACAATGGCCTGAAGAACAACAACTACACCGTGGCCATGGCCCGCACCGGCGACCCCCACTCTGCCACGGCACAGTTTTTCATCAACGTCGCCGACAACGGCTTCCTGAACCACACCGCCATCTCGGCCCAAGGCTGGGGCTATGCCGTGTTTGGCAAAGTGGTGGCCGGCATGGATGTGGTGGACAACATCAAGGTGCTGAAGACGGGCCGCAAGGGTCACCACGACGACGTGCCCCATGACGACGTGGTGATTGAGAAAGCCGTCGCGCTGTAACAGGCACCGCACCGGTCATGGTGGCCCCGCCGGGCTGGCGATCCGTGGATTTCATTTCCGACCTGCACATGCGGGCCTCGGAACCACAGACGTTTGAAGCCTGGCAGGCCTACATGGACAGAACCCGCGCGGATGCGGTCTTTATCCTGGGCGACCTGTTTGAGGTGTGGGTCGGGGATGACGCTGCGGGTGACGACGCCGGGGGTGGTGGCTTTGAGCGCCAGTGCGCCGCCGTTCTGAAGGCAACTGCGGCGCGAATTCCTGTTTTCTTCATGCACGGCAACCGGGATTTTCTGGTCGGAGCCGCCTTCATGGCCCAATGCCAATGCACGCTGCTGGACGACCCCATGGTGCTGGACTTCGGCGGGCAACGCTGGCTGCTGACTCACGGAGACAAGTTGTGTCTGGCCGATGTTGACTATCTGAAATTTCGCGCCGTGGTGCGCAGCGCGCCATGGCAGCACGATTTTCTGGCCAGGCCGCTGGCTGAACGCAGGGCGATTGCGCGGGATCTTCGCTTGCGCAGCGATGCCAAAAAACAATCCACCAAGGCGTATGCCGACGTGGATACCGCTGCGGCGCTCGTCTGGCTGCGCCAAGCAGACGCTGGCCACATGATCCACGGCCACACCCACCAACCCGCCAACCATGTGCTTGGGCCAGGATTGGACAGGATCGTTCTCAGCGATTGGGATTTGGGGGCCCGGCCGCCTCGCGCCGAGGTGCTGAGGTTGCACCTTGACGCCACCGCCCCTCTTGACGCGCTGCCCCAGGTCAGCATCAGCCGCATGGCACCTGAAAACGCGTAACACGTGCGTCCCTGCCCCAACCTCGGCGCACCCTCAGCCCACCCTCAGCCACTTTGGGGCCGCTCCGAGGCCAGCCAGGCCACCCAGGCCTGCTAAGCCGGCCAATCCTGCGGTTTGACCTCGTCAATCTGCCACGGATCCAGAAACTGCTCGGCATAGCTCTGGTACACGCGTTTATTTACAAAAACGTCAAACAAGTCGGGGTCGATATGGCCGTTGAGCTTGAATTTGTTCATGATGCCCATCGCCTGTGACAGCTTCATGCCTGGCTTGTAGGGCCGGTCTTTGGCAGTCAGCGCTTCAAAAATATCGGCAATGCCCATGGCGCGCGCCTGCACCGACATCTGGTCACGCGTCAGGCCCTTGGGATAGCCCTTACCGTCCATGCGCTCGTGGTGGCCGCCCGCGTACTCCGGCACGTTGCGCAGGTGCTTGGGCCACGGCAACTGCTCCAGCATCTTGATGGTGGCCACGATATGGTGGTTGATGATGTTGCGCTCTGCAGAGGTCAGGGTACCGGCGCGTATCGTCAGGTTTTCGACTTCATCGGCCGTCAGAAATTCGGTCTCAAGTCCGTTGACGTTGCGCCAGGTGTGCTGGCGGCCAATCTCTCGCACTTGGGTGGAATCCACGTCGGCCATGGTCTCCCCGCCCCGGTTGGCGGTGCGGATCGCTTCCCTATTTTGGTCGAGCGCCTCGATTTGCCGACGGCAGGCAGCGGCAATGCGGCTGTCGGCCTTCGCATCGGCAGGCACCCGCAAGGCCAGTTGCTGGCGCAGCGCATCAATTTCACGGTCGCGCTTGAGCACTTCAAAGCGGGTGTCGATCAGCTCAATGCGGTCAAACAGCGTGTGCAGCTTGGTGGCCTTGTCCACCACATGCACTGGCGTGGTGACCTTGCCGCAGTCGTGCAGCAACCCGGCGATTTTCAGCTCATAACGGTCGCGCTCGGTCATGCGGAATGACGCCAGTGGCCCCTCAAGTGTGTCGTTGACGGCCTCGGCCAGCATCATGGTCAGGGCTGGCACGCGCTGGCAGTGGCCGCCGGTGTAGGGCGATTTTTCGTCAATCGCCATGTTGATCAGGTTGATAAAGGACTCAAACAATTCTTCCAGTTGCGTCATCAGCAGCCGGTTGGTCAGCGCAATCGCCGCCTGCGATGCCAGCGACTCGGCCAGGCTCTGGTCGGCCAGGGAGAACGGCACGACGTCGCGCGAACCAGGACGCTGCGCGTTGATGAGTTGCAGCACGCCAATCACCTCGCCCTCATGGTCTTTCAGCGGCACCGCCAGAAACGACTGCGAGCGGTAGCCCGTGCGTTCGTCAAAATGACGAGTGCCCGAGAAGTCGAAATTGGCCTCGGTGTAGGCATCAGCAATGTTCACCGTCTGGTTGTGGATGGCGGCGTAGGCGGCCACCAGTGAGTCATTGGGCGCGCCCGCATCGTCTTGCAGCGGCAGGTTGGGGAAATTGATGGCCACGCCAGATGTGCCGCCCATGGCAATGTTCAGCGAATCGGTGCGCAGGGTCTCAAACCGCAGGGACTTGCCATCGTCCATCATGCGGTACAGCGTGCCGCCGTCGGCGTTGGTGATGGTTTTGGCGGCCAGCAGGATGGTCTCCAGCAGGCGCGTGATGTCGCGCTCTCTGGACAACGACACGCCGATGGCGTTGAGCTGTTCCAGCCGCTTGAGCAGGTCTTCTACGGAATCCATGGTTCCCTTCCTTTTAGCGGGGTTGTTGGGGCGGGTGGTGTTCACCCGCAGATCAACTCAAGTCTTGAGCAGCACCTTCAGCACGTTTTGGACCCGCCGCGCACTGCCTGCCTCAAAACTGCTTGACAGCACGGTGGCGGCGTCCTGGCCCCAGGTTTGCGCGGGCTCGGGCGCGTTGCGTTTTGTCAGAAGCTGAAGTTGCAGCATCCGCCGCGCGCTGATGTGCTCGGCCGGCGTCGGCAATTCCGCCGCCATCTCCAGGCGCAGCAAGGCCACATCGGCATCCCCGGTGGGGGCGTTGTTGCCCAAGGCCTGAACCCAGGCGGTGCGGGTGGCGGGGGTGGCCCGGCCGCCCAGCGCTTGCACGGTCGGAAGCTGCGCCGCATCGCGTGTTTCCCACGCGGTCAGCAATTGCACGATAGTCTCACCGTGCGCCTGGGCCGCCAGCTTTTTCAAGGCATATTGCGCGTTTTCCAGGGCGTCACGCTGCGCGCGAAAAGCGGTATCGCCCAAGCGGGGCGCGTCGCTGCGCCCAAAGTCTCGTGTGCCGTCCCGTGCGCCGTAGCTTGCACCCTGGCCCGCGCCGCCGCGTGCGTCGGGCCGCGCGGAGCCGCGGTCAGGCCGATCCCCACGCGTGCCCTCTTTGCGGTCCCCAAACTTGCCTCCCCGCCCGGCTGGCGCAGGCTCCGATTTGCGCATGCCGGGCCGGTCGTCGCCGCGCACGGCCAGCACGGGTTTGCGCGGCGGTGCAGGTTTTGCGGGTGGCTCTGCTGGCGTTTCGTTTGGCGTTTCGGCTGACGTTTCTGCCGGCGCAGCAGCAACGGCGTTGGCTCCAGGTTCTGAAGGAACCTCAAGCCCCCGATTTACTACATTTTCAATAGCTACTTTCGCATGTTCCACAAGGGCTACGGCCTCTTTCGATTCCAAATCAGGGGCTCCAGGTGCCTGTGGGGCACTTTGCACGCCGCCGGCCATCACTTCAGACGTTTTGGCGGCCTGCACCACCGCCTGCGCCTGCGCTTGGCCACGCAAGGCGGCGTCCAGCGCATTCATGGCGGCGCGGATGGCCTGGGCATCGCCACGGGCGTTGGCGGCTTCCAGCGCCTTTGCGGCATCCAGCACCACGCGGTCGCGCGTGCCCAGGGCCGCGTCG
>JAYVNK010000290.1:0-4226 GCA_043758475.1 Comamonadaceae bacterium
CTTGCAGCACTTCGCGATAAATCACCTCTGGCATCCAGCAGACCTCTTCGCCGTGCAGCGCACGTTGCAGCCGCAAGTGGGCGGGCGTTCCCGTGGAGCGCAACAACTCGATCCACGCAGACGTATCAGCGATCACGCAGGGGTCAAGGTTCGGGTTTTACGGCGGACGCCAGGCGTAGTTTTCACCGGTTTGGCTGGCTTTTTAACTGCCTTGCTGACCATCGCATCGTTTTGCCTGTCAATGGCAAGGCGGGTATCTTCAAACGTCTTCCAGCCCCGGCGCTCCAACGCTTCTGGCGTTAAGCCGTAAGGCCCGCTGGGGTCGTAATCCGGGTCAATCGGGTCCGTGCCCTGCAAGGCCAGCAAAGCCGAGTAATCGGGCTTGCGCACGTAGGCCTTCAGCGCCGCTTCTACAGCCGCTTTTTTGGTAGTTACGCGCGCCCGCGCCATGGCCTGGGCAATGAGGTCGTCGTCTAAAACGATATTGGTTCGGGTG
This sequence comes from Comamonadaceae bacterium, assembly GCA_043758475.1. Taxonomy (GTDB): domain Bacteria; phylum Pseudomonadota; class Gammaproteobacteria; order Burkholderiales; family Burkholderiaceae_C; genus JANYCG01. The sequence continues at coordinate 497 of JAYVNK010000290.1, forward strand.
TTCATAGGTGCCTTTGCTCATCCGGACATGCAGAAAACCAATTTATACACATCAAATGTGTATAGGATGATTATGCCGGGATTTTCAAGACATCAAGGGACCCTCTGCATAACTCATCGCGAGTCCGAGTAGGCAAGGATCGGGATGGACTGCAAGGCGGATTTTGCCGCGAATAGCACCGCTATTGGCAAGAAATTCAACGCCGCAGGCCGCCCGAGACCGGGCTATCACGGGCCGCGAGGAGTTATGCAGAGGGTCCCAAGGCCCTTGATGAAGTTGCGCTTGGGCTTGTACTCGGCACGCAGCAGTGCCAGCCATTGCGCGCGCTCGGGCTGCTTCATGCGGGACGCAGCCTCCACCACCAGATCGAGCTCATTTCTGTAAGGCGTTGAGGCACCTGGCATGGTCACCGCGAACACGCGCAATAGCAGTGGCACAGCCTCTGCATGCCGGACAGGCGGCAATTTAAGGGCGATGGTGCGCAGCAATACAGGTCCGCACACGTGGGGCGGTTGCACCAGGGCAAGTGCTTCGTCCAGCTTGGCGTCCGCCAGCAGCCACTGCACGCGCGTGCCCACGTCGCGGCCGGACGGGGCTGGTGTGTGGCGCGCCCACGGCCCGTTACGTCCGTCGCCTGTTTTTTGTCCCGGCTCAATTTCGCGTGCCTGCGCCCAGGAAAACAACTCGTCACGGTAGGCGTTGGTGTCTCGCCCGGAGGTTTTCGCTGCCTTCAACACAGCCTTGTAGTGCGCCACCGTGGGTGATTTCTCAAGCTGCCGGTGGCGAATGGCCAGGGCTTCGTCATGCCAGCCATCGCGCTCGTAGCAGCGCAGCAAATCCTCTTCGCAGCGCCAGTCCGTAGGGAACAGCGTGTAGGCACTCTGGGCAAACTGCAAGGCCTCGCGGTTTTTGCCAAGGGCTTCACAGTAGGCCACCAATTCGCTGTGTTCACTGGCATCCCCGAGGCTGCCGCGCATCACGTCAATAACAGCCTGTGCATCGCCCTTGCGCTTGAGGTCGTCGACGTAACGGCGGCGCAGGCGACTTCTGTCGTAGTCGTATTCGTAGTCGCGGGTGCCTATCGGGCGGACCGCTTGAACAGTTTTGCCGCCCCGACTCTTCGGCCCATTTGCAGACGCCTGCGCACCCGGGGTCAGGTTTGAACTATTCTTTGCCACCCAGGCATGCCAGGCCTTGGCGGCGAGCTGTCCATAGCGTTCCTGCACTGCGGCACCCGCAGCCTCAACCACCGCCTGTTCATTCCACAAACCCCATGGGTCGGCCGTCATCAGGTCAAACCAGCCTTCCAGCCAGCTGGCGGGCGGTGGCGCGGCTTGCAGGCTGCGAATCAACAATTCCATAAATGCTTCAATGACGCCACCCATATCGCCATTGGAGTCGTCCGCTTGTTCGCAGGCCTTGTAGATGCGGCGCAGAGCATGCTCGCACAGGCCCCTGGCTTGCGCGGGGTCGGCCACAATGGCCATCTCCAGCAAGGGCAGGACTTTTTCAGCCTGGTACGCATAGGCACTTGATTCCCGCCAATCCAGAAATCCCCTGGATTTAAGCAACTCTGAGATCGCCGTTTTCAAAGCCTTCGGGTCATCAGCGGCGCGGCTTTGCGCGGCCCAGGCTTTGAGGTCAGCCATCAAATCACGGTCATGTCCAGCCCATTGCCACAGGCGCTGCGCCAGCGCAGCGGCACTCTGGCCTTGTACAAAAAGTTTCAGTGTTTCGTGGTTGTCCGTCGGGGTTTGGGCGCGCTTGGCCGCAGCGGCAACCTTCTTTTGCGCTTGCGGGTCGCGCGCGGCCGCATCACCCCCCAGCAAGCCACGCAAGGTCAGCGCCAGCGCAACCTGATGTTTGCAAAAGTAGCCATCCCCGGCATGCGGACAATCGCAATCGCCCTGCACTTCATCGTCTTCAGTGACGCCCACTTCGCAGGTGTAAAGCTGGGCGCCCATCACGGTGGCACGCAGCTCGATGCACGCACCATCCTGGGGGTAGGCCAATTCAGGCTCTTGTACTGCGCCACTCCCTGCATAGGTTTGCCCACGCTTGAACACGCCGTCACCTGCCTCGTCACGCAGACTGGCATCTGACAGAGCGCTCTGCCAATCCGGCAGCAGATCAGGGCGAGGCACGGTAGTTTGGAGCGGGTTCACTGCAGAGACCTCTCAAAAACATGGCCCAAGGGCATCGAAAGTTCAATGGTATTTGATGCGCAAAAAAGCCACCGCAAGGGTGGCTCCACTGGAGGCACTGACGATCAGGCCCGTCTCTACTGCACCACCTGTGCCAGCTCACCCCGCGCATACTGCCCCGCCACCACTTGCAGGCTATGCCCCTTGACCTTGGCACCCTGGCCTTCGCAGCCAAATTGCAGGTAGCGCTGTTTGCAGATTTGTTTGGCGGCTTCGCGGGCGGGTTTGAGCCAGTCGCGCATGTCAAATTTGTCGGGGTTTTCTGCCAGAAACTTGCGCACGGCGGCGGTCATGGCCAGGCGGATGTCGGTGTCGATGTTGATCTTGCGCACGCCAAATTTGATGGCTTTTTGAATTTCTTCCACCGGCACGCCGTAGGTTTCTTTCATCTTGCCGCCATACGCGTTGATGATGGCCAGCTGGTCTTGCGGCACGCTGCTGGAGCCGTGCATCACCAAATGCGTGTTGGGCAGGCGGCGGTTGATTTCCTGGATGCGGCTGATCGCCAGAATGTCGCCCGTCGGCTTGCGCGTGAACTTGTATGCGCCGTGGCTGGTGCCAATGGCAATGGCCAGCGCGTCCAGCTGGGTGCGCTTCACAAAGTCCGCAGCCTGCTCGGGGTCAGTCAGCAGTTGCTCCATGGTCATGGTCGAATCAGTGCCGTGGCCGTCTTCCTTGTCGCCCTTCATTGTCTCAAGCGAGCCGAGGCAACCGAGTTCACCTTCGACCGTGACGCCCGTGGCATGGGCCATGTCCACCACTTTGCGGGTGACCATCACGTTGTAGTCGTAGTCGGCAATGGTTTTGCCGTCGGCCATCAGGCTGCCGTCCATCATCACCGAGCTGAAGCCCAGGTTGATCGCGCCCTGACACACATCGGGGCTCTGGCCGTGGTCCTGGTGCATCACCAGCGGAATGTTGGGGTAGGCCTCAATGGCGGCCTGAATCAAGTGCTTGATGAAAGGCTCGCCCGCGTACTTGCGCGCCCCGGCGCTGGCCTGCAAGATAACCGGCGCGCCCACTTCCTTGGCCGCCTCCATCACGGCCTGCACCTGCTCCAGGTTGTTGACGTTGAAAGCCGGAATGCCATAGCCGTTGACAGCCGCGTGGTCGAGCAGTTCACGCATTGAGACGAGTGCCATTTGAAATCTCCAGAGAGTTGAAGTTGAGCGAAGTGGGCTTTGGGCGGATTGTTTGCGTCACCTCGGGCTTGCTTGTTTGCCTGGTAACCGCTTGGTAACTTTCTGCCGTTGTGGTGGATTTTAATGCGTGGGAGCTCGTCTGTACTCCACCACCGCGCTGCGAGTGGGCAATGCGCGTGTGAACACCCTACGCCGCTCGCACTTCTTCAAGCAAGTCAGGGTGGCGATCAAGCACTTTGAGCAGCTTCACCAGCGCAAGGGGCGGCTTGGTTTTGCCGTTCTCATAACGTGAAAATGCATTCACGCCCCCGCCAAAAATTTCAGCGGCTTCCCGCTGGTCCAGTTCCAGCTTTTTGCGCACGCCGATGATGAAGCCCGGGTCAA
>JAYVNK010000291.1:0-12754 GCA_043758475.1 Comamonadaceae bacterium
ACATGGCCGGATGCGTCGGGGTGAAAGCTGATGAGGTCGGCCCCGGCATCGGAAAAAGCTGCGGCAATAGCATCCACCGGCTGCACCATCAGGTGCACGTCAATTGGCACGGCCACGCCCGCTGCCGTTTTGGCGTGGGGTTTGAGGGCGCTGCAAATCATGGGGCCGAACGTGAGGTTGGGCACGTAATGGTTGTCCATCACGTCAAAACGTATCCAGTCGCATCCAGCGGCAATCACCGACTTGAGCTCATCGCCCAGGCGGGCAAAGTCGGCAGACAGGATCGAAGGTGCAATGCGGTAAGTCATGAGGGCGTCAACTTGAGGGTTATCTTGAGGTTATTCCCTTTCCAAATCAGTCGTGAAGTAGGCGCACCGACGATGACAGTGCTTTAGCACGGCTAGGAGGCGCAACGGCCTGCACGGATGATTTGGAAAGGGGTTACTGATGATGACTTGGCATTATGGGGGGTTTCGCAGTTAGCATTCAGGCATGGTCAAGTATCAATTTCGGGTCGATGTACAGCCGCGCTATCTACAGGAACAGTCGGCCCCGGATCAGGGGCTGTTTGTTTTTGCCTACAAAATCAAGATCACCAACACGGGCAGCGTAGCGGCACAGCTGATTTCACGCACCTGGAACGTCAACGATGCCAATGGCCACACCGAGAAGGTCAAAGGCCTGGGCGTGGTCGGGCAGCAGCCTCTGCTCAAACCCGGCGATGCGTTTGAGTACACCAGCGGCACGCGCCTGCGCACGCCCACGGGCACCATGCACGGGGTTTTCTTCTGCGTGGCCGAAGATGGTGAAAAGTTTGACGTCGATGTGCCCATGTTTGTGCTGGACGCCCTGAGCGCCGGTGGCGCGCGCACGCTGCATTGATGGCACGCCAGCCTGCAAGCCCGACTGACCTGTCCGGTCTGCTGGACGCACTGGATCCGCAGGCTGCCCTGGTCCAGCGCCATCTCTGGCTGATTGCTTTTTTCGCATGGGTGCGCGGCGACCGCCTGTCCGCCGCCGCCTCGGTGGCGCGTATTGCACTGTTCCTGGATGCGGTCGATGCCCGTCCTGGCATGGCAGAGCGGGTGCAGGCCTGGTGGCAAACGCTGGTCGAGACCATTGATGGCACCACGCTGCTGGCTGACTACGGGTTTGCCTCGCGCAGCGCTTTTGTGAGCGAACTGGCCGAGCGCCTGCGCCTGAAAATTCTGCCAGCCACGCCAGAGACGGTTGATGCGTCGGAGCTTTTCTCACTGGTGCTGTCCAACCGCTTTGATGGCCACTGGATAGCCGCGATGGACGAGCCGCTGCTGGCACGCCTGGCCACCCTGCTGCAAACCGGTGCCTGCGATCCGCACGGCGGGTCTGCGCAGGGCGTCACGCTTTGGCAAAGCACGGTGCTCGAAGCCATCACGTTTTGCACAGCCCAAGTCCGCGCCACCGGCTTCGCGCCTGAACTTCGATTGCGCATGAGCGACACGGCACGCGAGGCCGGGCCTTTTCACGAACTGACGGCAGACTTTGAGGCCGTGCGCTCGGCCTTTCTGGCACGCGTGCCCGGCGACGCTGGGTCAAAGGAGCATCTGCAGGTCACGTTACAGCAACTGCGTGAGCGGCTTGAGCGCTGCCGTCAGGGTGCCGCCACGGTATATGCGCACCTGGACGAACACGGCATCTCGGTCAACCTTGTGTTTCGCCTGCGGCAACTGCGCGAACGCGTGCTGCGCATCCGCGCGCTGCTGGACTGCATCACGTCGGCCAATCCGGCCGCCAGCACCACGCGGCTGCTGTCACAACTGGTGGTGGTAGGGCAGGAGCGGCGCAGCCTGCGGGCGCTGGTGGCATCCAACTCGTCATTGCTCGCGTCCAAGGTGGCCGAGCGCAGCTCCGAAACGGGCGAGCACTACATCACGCGCACGGCAGCGCAGTACCGCGACATGTTCGTCAAGGCAGCGGGCGGCGGCGCGTTGACTGCCGTGACAACATGGCTCAAATTTTTGGTGATGGCGGTGGGCCTGTCGGCTTTTTGGGGCGGCTTCTGGTCGAGCTTGGTCTACTCGGCCAGCTTCATTGCCATCCAGTTGATGCACTGGACGCTGGCCACCAAGCAGCCCGCCATGACAGCACCGGCCATGGCGGCCAAGCTCAAGGACTTGAGCGATGCCCATGCGCTGGGCGGCTTTGTGGACGAGGTGACGCACCTGGTGCGCTCGCAAGTGGCTGCCGTGCTGGGCAATGTGCTGATGGTGTTCCCCACCGTGCTGCTGGTGTCGTTTGCCATACAGGCGGCCAGCGGCAGCCCGATGATTGACGCCAAAGACGCCGCGTATGTGTTCCATTCCATCACGTTACTCGGCCCCACCGTGCTGTTTGCGGCCTTCACGGGCACGCTGCTGTTTGCGTCCAGCATCATTGCAGGCTGGGCCGAAAACTGGTTTGTACTGCACCGGCTGGATTCTGCGTTGCGCTACAACCCGCGCATCACCGCCGTGCTGGGCACGGAGCGGGCCGACCGCTGGGCGCACTTCATGCGCGACAAGATATCGGGCTTTGCGTCCAACATTTCGCTGGGCTTCATGCTGGGGTTGATTCCCGCCTTTGCCAGCTTCTTCGGACTCGGGCTGGAGGTGCGCCACGTCACCCTGTCGGCAGGGCAACTGGCCGCCGCCTGCGCCTCCATCGGCTGGGACGTGGTACGCGACCCGGCGCTGTGGTGGTGCGTGGCGGCCATTCCGGTGATTGGGGCGATGAACCTGACCGTCAGCTTCTACCTGGCCTTTCGCCTCGCCCTGCAGGCGCACAACGTGACTGGGGTGGACCGGGCGCGCATCCGCGCGGCGATTCTTCACCGCTGGCGCAACCAGCCGCTGCACTTCTTTGCACCGGTGAAGGAGGCAACGCTTCCTGAGGCACCAAAGCCGTGAGCCTGATAAGCGTTAAAAACGGAGACGCAGATGGGCGAGTTTGACCTTATTGAGCGGTATTTCAAACGACCTGAACGCGAGGCCGCGCGGGCGCAATTACGCGCTGGCGGCCTTGTGCAGCTTGGCATTGGCGACGACTGCGCGCTGCTGCAACCCGCGCCCGGCACGCAGTTGGCCATATCCAGCGACATGCTGGTAGAGGGGCGGCATTTCCTCTCGACAGTGGACCCAGCCGCCTTGGGCCACAAGGCGCTGGCCGTCAACCTGAGCGACCTGGCGGCGTGCGGCGCTAAACCCGTGGCCTTCACTTTGGCGTTGGCTTTGCCGCAGGCAGAAGAAGCCTGGCTTGCACCCTTCTCGCGCGGCTTGCTGGCGCTGGCCGATGAACACGGCTGCGAGTTGATTGGCGGCGACACGACGCGCGGGCCGCTGAACATCTGCATCACCGTATTTGGCGAAGTGCCGGTGCTCAATGGCAAAAGCCAGGCGCTGCTGCGCAGTGGCGCACAAGCGGGCGACGACATTTACGTGAGCGGCACTTTGGGCGACGCCCGGCTGGCGCTGGAAGTGTTTCGCGACACCGTGTCTGTTCCCGCCGAGGTCTTTGCGCAGGCCCGCTTTCGCATGGAGCAACCGACGCCGCGCGTTGCACTGGGCATGGCCCTGCGCGGCATCGCCACAGCCGCGATTGACGTAAGCGACGGGCTGTTGGGCGATTTGGGGCACATCCTCAAAGCCTCTAACGTGGGTGCAACAGTTCAAACTTATTTTGCTATTAAATTAATATCTAACTATGAATACTTAACAAGGGCTACAGGCCTATTTGATCGTCATATTTCAGAAAAACAGTGCCTGAAATACGTTTTGGCCGGCGGCGACGATTACGAGCTGGCCTTCACCGCCCCGGCCAGCGCGCAGGCAGCGGTGCTGGCCGCCGGCGTGCAGGCCAATGTACGCGTGACGCGCATTGGCCAGATCGATGCCCTGCCTGGCCTCCGGCTGCTAGACGCACAGGGCCCAATCCAGCCCAGCGACTATGGGTCTTTTGACCATTTTGTGTGAAATCGGGAAGCGCAACCCGCCCCTCGAAAACTGCTTTTTTTTTGCCAGCGCCAGCCCCGCGCTGGCTGGGTTTGCGAACGCGCGGGGCGTCCGTGGCTGCTCTGCGCTACGAGCTCGCTCAGATGAATTTGCAGTTTGATGTCTGAGTAGCGCGAATGCGATGGTGGGCACACCTAAAAATGCCCAATGCACCAGCACCAAACCAAAAAGAGGACGGCAACGGCAGCCCGCTGCGGGTAGCAGCCTGAGCATTCGGCCCGCACCCACCATTGCGTTCGTGGTGGGTGTCATCGTGAACACTGACGCCAGAATGAGTGCAAAAAGGACAACAACGCCCCATTCGAACCCCTGTGGGCCAGTGCGTTGCCCATCTTGGCCCAAGAATGCAGCCAACAATGAGGACGATGGCCATCGCACACAGCGCCGCCACCGCGTAGGCGTCAAAAGGGGCGTGATAGGTAGAGCCGAGGATCATGTTGTTGGGTATCCGGTCAGGCCAGCGCGGACTTTCACTCGCACTATAAGCCCGCACTCAGAAATAAACTACGCCAAGTCTGGCTCGCTTACCCCACAAATGCTATTTTAATTATAGCTACTTATGAACACTGGACGGGGGCTAGAGATCAATTTGATGCTTATTTTTTATAAAACAGGGCGTGGAGCCCGTTCTGGCCGGTGGCGGCGCTTTCTTACTGGCACTTACTGACCCCGCTTTACTGACCCCGTTTTTGCGCCGGACGCCGTGCAGTCGGTCGAGGGGGCTGCCGTGTACCTGACTGCACGGCACCGAAATGCGGATGTGATAACCTCAAACGGGACTTGGACCAATAGTTACAGTGTCGGGAATCATTATGTTTTGCGCCAGTTTGATGCCGGAATTTCGCAACCTGTCGTTGCGCCAGCCTGCCACCGGGGCATGGCGCGGCCTGGCCCGTATGGCGTGCGTCCTGGGGGTCTTGGCGCTTACAGCTTGTGCCACTCCTCCTCCTCCCCCCGTCATTTCAGAAATACAGATGTTGGTCGTAGCGGGGCCGGATGTGAACCCTGACGCACGCAAACGCGCCTCGCCCGTGCTGGTGCGCATCTATGCCCTCAAATCTGCAGCGCCATTTGAGGCGGCGGACTTCTTTTCGCTGTTTGAAAAGGACACGGCCACTCTGGGGGCCGAGCTGGTCCAACGGGAGGAGTTTCTGCTGCGCCCCGGCGAGGAGAGGGCTCTGCCGCTGAAGTTTGGCCCTGAAGTCAAGTCGATTGGCGTGATGGTGGGCTTTCGGGATCTGGAGCGCGCGCGCTGGCGCGACGTGCACGCAATCAACATTGGCAAAGCTGCCGAGTTGAAGGTCAAACTCAATGGCAGCCAGATTGCCCTGGAACACAAACTGCTGCCCCCGCCAGTTAAAAAATAGCCAGCATCCCGTAGAACAGATATCGCCTTGCATGGCGTGCGGAAAACCGTGAGTATGCTGGATCTGTGCAAAAACAGTTGAGGTGATACGTCCTGTTGGTGCGGGGGTTGCCCTGCGTAATTGGCTGTGCGTGGCAAATGGTGGTGTTTTCAATTTACCTAGCAATGGAAAACCAATGAGTTGGAGAAAAAAGGTGGTTTGGAGCGAGGGCATGCTTTTGCAGCCCCAGCATCTGCAGCAAAGCGAGCGTCACGTCGATCATGCGCGGCACGTCCTGCTGCGCAGCACAACGCCTTACGCTTGGGGATTTTCCGAGATTGAGATTGACCAGGCGGCGCTGGCGCTGGGCAAATTGGCGCTGGTGAGGGCGGTGGGTGTTTTTGCCGATGGCACGGTATTTGACATGCCCGGCGTTGACCCACTGCCCGATGCAGTGCTGATTCCAGCCGAAATGCGGGAAGAGGCGATTGTTCTGGCGCTGCCACTGCGCCGCGCGGGGGCGCGTGAAGCCGATGTGGACGCCTTTGAAGACCTGGTGCGCCATAAGGTGCTGGAGGTGGAAGTGCCTGACTCCAACAGCGCAGGCGAGCGCTCGGCCCTGCTTCAACTTGGCCACCTGCACACCCGGTTGATGCGGGCAGGCGAATCAACAGACGCCTGGACCGTGCTGACCGTCGGCCGTATTGTTGAGCGCCGCGCCGACAACCAGGTCCGGATGGATCGCAGCCATATCCCGCCGCTGCTGGACGTGTCGGCCAGCGCCGTGTTGAAGTCGTATGTGGATGAACTGTGGGGGCTGTTGCGCCAACGCGGTGATGCCCTGGCCGGGCGCATGACCCAGGTTGGCAGCGGCGGCGTTTCCGAAATTGCCGATTTCCTCATGCTGCAGACGGTCAACCGCAATGAGCCGATCTTTGCCCATTTGGCACGCCTGTCGCTGTTGCATCCCCAGCATTTGTACGAAATTGCGCTGTCGCTGGCCGGTGATTTGGCCATTTTCGCAGAGACCCGGCGCGTGACACGTTTCACGCCCTATGTCCACGATGACTTGGCGGCAAGTTTTAAGCCACTGATGGACGATTTGCGCCGCAGCCTGTCCATGGTGCTGGAGCAGTCGGCGATTCGCATTGATCTGCATGATCGCACACGCGGAGTGCGTGTCGCTGTCATCAGCGACGTCGAACTCCAGCGCAACGCCACTTTTGTGCTGGCAGTGACATCGACGATGCCTGGAGAGGCCCTGAGATCGCGCTTTCCAACGCAGGTCAAAATTGGGCCAGTGGAGCGCATTCGCGACCTGGTCAACCTGCAATTGCCCGGCGTCACGCTGCACCCCTTGCCCGTCGCGCCGCGCCAGATTCCGTTTCACACGGGTGCCAGTTATTTTGAGCTGGAAACCCGCAACAGCGACCTGTGGCGCCAGCTGGAGCAGTCAGGCGGGGTCGCGATGCATATTGCGGGCGAGTTCCCCGGGCTTGAGCTGGCTTTTTGGGCCATTCGCTCCTGATTCGCCTTTGAGATTCAAGATTATGAGCACTCCTGACCCCTTTGCAGCGTTCGAGACGGAACGCACCGTCATCAAGCCCAAGCCCCGCCTGTCAGGCAATGACCATCCCCCAGCGTCCGCATTGCCTGCGGCGTCGCTGCGGATGGGCGAGTCAGCGCCATTGGACATGGCCTCGGTGTCGGTACTGAACCCTCTTGTATCGGCGGCCAGCACGCTGCTGGGCCTGATCTCCAGCCTGCGCAACGTGCGCCAACCCCCCAATATTCCCGGGCTGCGCTCGTCCTTGACGCAAGCTATACAACGGTTCGAGGCGGACGCCCATAAGCTGGGGTTGGACAACGGCCAAGTGGTTGCCTCCCGGTATGTCCTTTGCACTGCGCTCGATGAAGCCGTGGCGAACACGCCTTGGGGAGCGCAAGCCGGCTGGAATAAACAAAGCCTGCTGGTTCATTTTCACAACGAGGCCTGGGGCGGTGAAAAAGTTTTCCAGTTGCTTGCCAAACTGGCGCAGGATGCCAAGCAAAACCGCAGTCTGCTCGAACTGGTGTACTGCGTGCTGGCGCTGGGCTTTGAAGGCCGGTACCGCGTCCTGGACAACGGCCGGGCGCAGCTTGAATCGGTACGCCAGCGCCTGGCCGAGCTGATTCGCAAAGACCGCCCGCCGCCCGATACAGATCTGTCGCCGCATTGGCGCGGCCAAGGGGCGGGAAAGACAAAGCTTGCCGATGGCCTGCCGGTTTGGGTTGCAGGCGCGCTGTTGGCATTGCTGCTGGCATTGCTGTATCTGGCATTCAGGATGAGCCTCAACTACCGGTCCGATGCGACATTTGCCGCCGTCAGCAACCTGCGCGTTCCCAATGTGCAGATCGTTGCCACCGTGCCCCTGCCTGCGAAAAATCCGCGGTTGTCGGGCTTCCTCCAGCCTGAGATAAAAGAGGGTCTGGTGACGGTGCTCGAAGAATCCGACCGCAGCATCATCCGCTTGCGGGGCGACAGCTTCTTTGGCTCGGGCAAAGCCGAGCCCAACACCCAGTCGCTGCCGGTATTGACGCGAATTGGCGAAGCGCTGGCGCAAGTCAAGGGCGAGGTGCAGGTGGTCGGCCATTCGGACAACCAGCCCATCCGGTCATTGCGTTTTCCGTCCAACTGGCACCTGTCGACCGCCCGGGCCGAGGGCGTGAGGTCCGCTTTGGTCGCCCAGGTGGGCGAGGCACGCATGCGTGCTATTGGCAAGGCAGAAGCCGAACCGGTAGCGCCCAACGACACTGCGGAGAATCGCGCGCGCAACCGGCGCGTCGATATTATTTTGGTGCCCGAACAGGGCTTGGGGTCGGACCGTGCTGCGGGAGCGAAGAAATGATCAAGAAAGTGTTTGGCTTTCTGCTGCACCCGGTTTTCCTCACGCTGTTGGCGCTGCTGATCATCGGCTTGCTGGTCTGGTGGATCGGGCCTTTGGTGGCGATTGGCACTTGGACGCCGCTGGTGTCGGAATTGTCGCGTGCGGTGCTGATCGGCTTGGTGATACTGCTGGTGGTTTTGCGGATGCTGCTGTCGCGCTGGCGCGCCCGCCGTGCCAGCCATCACCTGACCGACGGTTTGATGAAAGCGCCTGCGGCCAAAGCCGACGAACCAGAAAACGCCGAGCAAAAAATCTTGAATACCCGTTTTGCGGAAGCTGTCGCTTCATTGCGCAAGATGCGTCTGCACGCTGCCGGCAAAAAACCGGGCTGGCGCGACTGGATTTCCCTGTCCAGCGGGAGCTACCTGTATGAGCTACCCTGGTATGTTTTTATAGGAGCGCCAGGTGCAGGAAAGACCACCGCGCTGGTGAACTCAGGTTTGTCATTTCCTTTGGCAGACAAATTTGGACCCGGTGCGATCCGCGGTGTCGGCGGCACCCGCAATTGTGATTGGTGGTTTACCGATGAAGCCGTGCTGATTGACACGGCAGGACGCTACACAACGCAAGACAGCCACCAGACCGAGGACAAAACGGCTTGGGATGGCTTCCTCAATTTGCTCAAAAAGTCGCGCCCGCGGCGCCCGCTCAATGGCGTGTTTTTGACCATCAGTGTGGCGGACTTGCTCAGCCAGGGCACTGAGGCACGCACCGCCCTGGCCACATCCATCCGCGCCCGGCTGACGGAGCTTGACAACACGCTAGCCACCCGTTTGCCGGTCTACATCCTGGTTACCAAAAGCGATTTGCTGCATGGTTTCAATGAGTATTTTGGAAACTTGGGAAAAGAGCAGCGTGCCCAAGTCTGGGGTTTTACCCTACCCGTCGCGGATCAAGCCAGCGCGCAACTGGAGCAGGACTTCAAGCGAGAGTTCGACCTTTTGTCCGAGCGGCTTGACGCCGCCTTGATCGAACGGATGCAAAACGAGACGGACAGCGTGCGCCGGGCGGCCATCTTTGGTTTTCCAGTGCAGTTTGCCGCACTCGGGCCGCTGGTCTCAGAACTTGTGAACCAGGTGTTGTCAGGCTCCAAGTTCACTCAAACCCCCTGGGTGCGGGGCGTTTATTTCACCAGCGGTACCCAGGAAGGCAGCCCGATTGACCGAATGATGGGCAACCTTGCCCGCAGCTTTGGCCTGGAGCATGTTGTGCTTGCGCCCAGCAAGGCCAGTGCGCGCAGCTATTTCCTCACCTCTTTGCTGCAAAACGTGGTCTTTCCTGAACAGCGCCTGGCCAGTGCTGACATGCGCTGGGAGCGACGTCGCCATGTGTTGCGGCTGTCCGCTTTTGCGGTCATGGGCATTGTGGCAGCCGCCCTGGTTGGCGGGTGGACGATCAGCGCCTTGCGCAACCTGGACTATCTCAAAATCATAGAGGCTCAAGTGGAACCGGCCCGGCAGGGCCTTGCCGCCATGCCCGCGCGCATGCAAAACCCTGCGCAAGTCGCCCCAGTTTTGCAAGGTCTGCGCGACATCTGGCGCGCGCCGATTCTGGGCGACGCAGCACCACCCTGGCTGATGGGTCTTGGGCTGTACCAAGGCGACAAGATCAATGCAGCGGCATCAGTGGCCCATCAGCGCTCGCTCAATGACGTATTTTTGCCGCAATTGGCGCGCAGGCTGGAAGATCAGTTGCGCAGCGCCCAAAAAGACAATCTTGAATTCGCCTACGAAGCGCTCAAAAGCTATGTCATGCTGCATGAGTCCGAGCATTTTGACAGTGACGCCCTGAAGGCGTGGATCACGCTGGACTGGAACCGCAGTCTGGACCGTGGAATTCCGGAAGAGCAGCGCAAGGCGCTGGACGAGGAGTTGGACGTGCTGCTGGCCCAGGGTCCGCCAAGATCGCCTCTGCCAAAAGACGACAACCTGGTGCGCAACGTGCGCGCATTGCTGGTCAGCTATCCCCTGGAGCAGCGCATCTTCAGCCGCCTCAAACGCTTGCGCACGGGTTCTGATATTGCACCCTTCACGGTGGCCGGTGCGGCGGGGCCAGCAGCGCCCCTGGTGCTGGAACGTGCCAGCGGCAAACCGTTAACAGACGGCATACCGGGCATGTTCACTTATGACGGTTACCACAAACGTTTTCAGTCGAGTGTGGTGCAGCTGACGGGTTTGATGGCGCTGGAAGAGCCCTGGGTGCTGGGCCTGGAGCGCAGCGCCGCAGACAAAGCCCGCGCTGTTGCTGACGTTGGCGCCCTGACTGACCGGGTACGGCGCATCTACCTTGAGAACTATGTCAAGGAATGGGATGCACTGCTGGCCGACGTGCGGTTGCCTCGCAGCACGAGCCTTGAAAAGAATATCCAGATTGCCCGTACACTGTCAAGTCCGACGTCGCCGCATGTGAATTTTCTGCGCGCCGTCGTACGCGAAACCACCTTGATTGCGCCTGACAGTGCCGCCAAAAATGCGGTGAACAAAGCCACGGAGACCGTGCGTAATACGCAAAAGAGCCTCCAAGACCTGTTTGGTGCGGATGCCAACACCAAAGCTGTGGATTCCGGCAAGCGCATCGAGAGCATTGTGGATGACCACTTTGACACGCTGCGCCGCCAGATGACGGCCCCTGCGCCCAATCAACCTGCGCCCATTGAGGACACGCTCAAGCTGTTCAATGATGTGTATGTTTATCTGCAGGCGGTCGACACGGCTGTCAAGTCGCGCTCGCCCATGCCGCCGGTTGACATCGCAGGCAAACTCAAGGCCGATGCAGGGCGCCTGCCAGAACCCATGCGCTCCATGGTGGAAAACCTGAGCCAGTCTGGTGCCGTGCAGGCTCAGGCCGCCGAGCGAGGCAGCTTGAGCCTGGATTTGCGCCCGCTTGCCGATTTTTGCAACCGTGCGGTGGCAGGCAGGTATCCCTTGGTATCGAGCAGCACGCGGGACGCGCTGCCAGAAGATTTCGGCCAGTTTTTCGGTCCGGGCGGCATGATGGACGATTTTTTCCAGAAGCGGCTCGCCAACCTGGTGGACACCAGCACCAAACCTTGGCGGTACAAGCCAGTCGCCGGGCAAGGCAATGTGTCAGCGTCCGCCCTTGCGCAGTTCGAGCGCGCTGCCCGAATCAGGGAGATATTTTTCCGAAGCGGCAAAACACCCTCCATCAGGCTGGATTTCAAAGTGCTGGAAATGGATGCGACCATCACTCAGTTTGTCCTGGACGTAGACGGCCAGTTGGTGAAATACGCGCACGGACCTGTCATGCCGATGGCCGTGCAATGGCCCGGACCCAAAGGCAGCAACCAGGTGAGAATTCAGCTGACCCCGCCCTCTGCCAGCGGTGCCTCCGGGCAAGTCGCCGATGGGCCGTGGGCTTTGTTTCGGGTGATGGAAAAGGCGCAGCTTGAAAGCACGGGCATCCCTGAAAAATTCCTTGTGACTTTCAATGTGGAGAACCGGCGCGCGCGCTTTGAAGTCACCACGAACAGTGTTCAGAGCCCCCTGCGGGTGCGGGAGCTTCAAGAGTTTTCTTGTCCTGAAGGTCTGTAATGCAACTGTTTGCAGTCCCGGACCGAGGCCTGGACGCACCCGGGTGGTTTGGCAAACTTCCTGGCATGGGTGATTTTGGCCAGCGGCGTTTGCCTCCACGGTTTCGGGCGATTTGGGACGAATGGCTGCAAAAAGGCTTGCAAACGCTGCGTGCCGAGCGCGAAGACTGGCTGGCACACTATCTTCAGGCACCGATATCGTTTTTTGCGTTGGGCGAAGGCGTCATGAGCCCGTCCCCGTGGATCGGTGTGCTCATGCCATCCGTTGATTCAGTAGGGCGCTATTTCCCCCTGACGGTAGCCATCGAGCTGGTTCGCGGCCATCAGGTTTCCAGTGAGGTCCAAATGCACGGCATTCACCAGTGGTGGCTGCGCAGCGCCAAGGCCGCCCTGGCAGCGTTGGACGCCAACCTGGACGCTTTGGGCTTCGAGACAGTCCTGCATTCAGCCTGCAAAGAGTCAGCCGAACCGGACGTGGCTTTTATTGCAATGTCAGCCTTGCCCGTGGCAGGCATGTCAAGTTGGTGCGTCAATGCCGGGGCGGCCCATGGCGTTGTTGAAACGGTTGCAAGCCTGCCGGGAGCAGCGGGATTTGGGGTTTTATTCGGCTATGCGAATTCAAGCATTGCAAATCAGGGCTCGCCGTGACTACGGATCCATCGCCGTCTAATCCTGCCCTGAAGACGGGCACCCATGGACGCCCGCATTCGCCCGCTGAGATGGGCGACGATGCCACCCGCATCATTTCGCTGGGCAAGGCGGGTAGGCACACGCCTCCGCAAGACGGCACGGTAATCGCCTCCCCGGTCCCGAAAACCGAATTTCCTGCGACACAGGGTGTGCCGCCCGGCAGTTCCAATGCGGACCGGGGCCTGGCAACTTCCAGCGGCCTCTTGCCTATTGGCA
>JAYVNK010000292.1:0-4199 GCA_043758475.1 Comamonadaceae bacterium
CTGAGTTTCATGATGGTGATCGGAGCCATCACGGCGCTGTTCATGGGCTTTCTGGGCATCATCCAGAACGATATCAAACGCGTGGTGGCTTACTCCACCTTGTCCCAG
The DNA here is from genome assembly GCA_043758475.1 of Comamonadaceae bacterium. Lineage (GTDB taxonomy): Bacteria > Pseudomonadota > Gammaproteobacteria > Burkholderiales > Burkholderiaceae_C > JANYCG01. Next base: position 109 of record JAYVNK010000292.1, read on the forward strand.
CTCGGTTACATGACGGTGGCGCTGGGCGCATCGGCTTACTCGGTGGCGGTGTTCCACCTGATGACCCACGCGTTCTTCAAGGCGCTGCTGTTTCTGGCGGCCGGCTCGGTCATCATGGGTGTGCACCATAACCAGGACATCCGCTGGATGGGCGGCTTGCGCAAGTACATGCCCATCACGTGGATCACGTCGTTGTTGGGCTCGCTGGCGTTGATTGGCACACCGTTTTTCTCTGGCTTTTACTCCAAAGACAGCATCATTGAAGCGGTGCACGAGAGCCACCTTACCGGCGCGGGCTTTGCGTCATTTGCGGTGCTGGCAGGTGTATTTGTCACCGCCTTTTATTCCTTCCGTATGTATTTCTTGGTGTTTCACGGTAGGGAGCGCTTTGACCAAAACCCTGATGCACACCATCACGACGCGCATGCCCCACACGGCGACCCTCACGCCGATCCCCATGGACACCACGCTGTGCCAAGTAAGCCGCATGAGTCGCCTTGGGTCGTCTGGGTGCCGCTCGTGTTGCTGGCGATTCCGTCGGTCGTCATCGGCTTCATGACGATCACGCCGATGCTGTTTGGGCACCTGTTGAGTGATTCGGTTCTGGTTGATGCCGCCAAGCACCCGGCCATGGCAGGCTTGCTTAAGGGGTTCCATGGACCTGCTGCGATGGCGGTCCACGCATTGACGACCCTGCCTTTCTGGCTGGCGTTTGCGGGCGTTGCCCTGGCCTACTACATGTACCTGGTCAACCCCGCCTTGCCTGCCGCTATCAAGGCCAGGGCCCAGCCCCTCTACACGGTGCTGGAGAACAAGTACTACATGGACTGGTTCAATGAAAACGTGCTGGCCCGCAGCGCGCGTGCCCTGGGTACTGGATTGTGGAAGGGGGGTGACCAGGCCCTGATTGACGGCACGCTGGTCAATGGGTCATGGAAGGTTGTCAATGCGGTATCGGGTGCCGTTCGCTGGGTTCAGACGGGTTACCTGTACCACTATGCCTTGGCCATGATTCTGGGAATTTTTGTGCTGATGACTTACTTCGTCTGGCTCAAATAAGTCACGAAATTCAAGCAAGCAAAAACAACATCTACTGTTTGAGAGAATAATAAAAATGGGTTTGCTGAGTCTGGCAATCTGGACACCGATTGCATTTGGGGTGGTGCTGCTGGCGTTGGGCCGGGATGACCAGGCGCGCTCGGTGCGCTGGGTGGCATTAATTGGGGCCGTGGTCAGCTTTCTGGTAACTCTACCGCTTTACTTCGAGTTCAAGCTTGGCACTGCGGCCATGCAGTTTGTCGAAAAAGCGCCGTGGATTTCGCGTTTCAACGTCAACTACCACGTGGGCCTTGACGGCATCTCCCTCTGGTTTGTGTTGCTCACGGCGTTCATCAACGTCGTCATCGTCATTGCGGGCTGGGAAGTCATCACGCGCCGCGTCAACCAGTATATGGGCGCCTTCCTGATTTTGAGCGGACTGATGATCGGCGTCTTCAGCGCACTCGACGGACTGCTGTTTTACGTGTTCTTCGAAGCGACACTGATTCCGATGTACCTCATCATCGGCATCTGGGGTGGACCCAACAAGATTTACGCAGCGTTCAAGTTTTTCCTGTACACGCTGCTCGGTTCGTTGCTGATGCTGATTGCGCTCATCTTTTTGTACACCAAGTCGGGCGGCAGCTTTGATCTGGCGACCTGGCACAAACTGCCGTTGGGCGGCACCGCGCAAACCCTTCTCTTCTTTGCCTTCTTTGCGGCCTTTGCGGTGAAGGTTCCCATGTGGCCGGTGCATACGTGGCTGCCTGATGTGCACGTTGAGGCGCCCACCGGCGGCTCTGCCGTGCTGGCGGCCATCATGCTCAAGCTGGGTGCCTATGGTTTCCTGCGTTTCTCGATGCCAATTGCGCCGGATGCGGCGCATGAATGGGCCTGGCTGATGATTGCGCTGTCGCTCATCGCGGTGGTGTACGTGGGTCTGGTAGCGATGGTGCAGGAGGACATGAAGAAGCTGGTGGCGTATTCCTCTGTGGCGCACATGGGGTTTGTCACCCTGGGGTTCTTCATCTTCAACGACCTTGGCGTGTCAGGCGGATTGGTGCAGATGATTGCCCACGGATTTGTATCTGGGGCGATGTTCCTGTGCATTGGTGTTCTTTATGACCGCGTGCACTCTCGCGACATTGCCAGTTATGGCGGCGTCGTCAACACCATGCCCAATTTCACCGCGTTTGCCTTGCTGTTTGCCATGGCCAATTGCGGCTTGCCGGCGACGGCGGGCTTTGTGGGCGAATGGATGGTGATTTTGGGCGCCGTTAAAGCCAATTTCTGGCTCGGCTTCACGGCGGCCAGCGCCTTGGTATTTGGTGCCGCATACACCCTGTGGATGTTCAAGCGTGTCTACCTTGGGCCAGTTGCCAATGACGATGTCAAGGGGCTCAAGGACATCAACAGCCGCGAGTTCCTCATGCTGTCCCTGCTGGCCATTGCGGTCTTGTGGATGGGCATCTACCCCAAGCCTTTCACGGACGTGATGGACACCTCGGTTGCCGAACTGCTCAAGCACGTTGCGACGTCAAAATTGAAATGACCAAAAGAAGAAACCCGGCCCATGATTGACAAACTGAGTTGGATCACGGTTTACCCGGAGGTCATCCTGCTGGTGATGGGATGCGCCATTGCGCTGATCGACCTGAGCGTGAAAAGCCCCAGGCGCACATTGACTTATGTGCTCACACTGCTGACGCTGGGCGTTGTGGCGGTGCTGCAGGCGCTGTACGCAAGCGGTGGTGCCACCGTCTATGGCTTTGGCAACATGGTGGTCAGCGACCCCATGGGCAACTGGCTCAAATGCTTTGCCGCACTGGCCGTAATGGTGTCACTGGTTTATGGCCGCCCCTATGCGGCAGATCGGGACATGCTGCGCGGCGGTGAACTGTTTTCATTGAGCACCTTTGCGCTGCTGGGCATGTTCGTCATGATCTCGGGCAACAACTTTCTGGTGCTCTACATGGGACTGGAGCTGCTCACGCTGTCCAGCTACGCTTTGGTGGCCCTGCGCCGCGACGACGCGGTGGCTTCGGAAGCGGCGATGAAGTACTTTGTTTTGGGTGCCATGGCGTCCGGCTTCCTGCTTTATGGCCTGTCGATGATGTACGGTGCCACGGGTTCGCTGGAAGTCAACACAGTTTTCAAAGCCATCGCCACGGGCCAGATCAAGCACCAGGTGCTGGTGTTCGGGCTGGTTTTTGTCGTGGCGGGGCTGGCCTTCAAGCTGGGCGTAGTGCCATTTCACATGTGGATTCCCGATGTCTACCAAGGCGCGCCTACCGCCGTCACCCTGCTGATTGGCGGCGCCCCCAAACTGGCAGCCTTTGCCATCTGCATCCGCCTGCTGGTCGAAGGCATGCTGCCCCTGGCCCCAGACTGGCAGCAAATGCTCATGGTGCTGAGCATCGGCTCGCTGTTGATCGGCAATCTGGCGGCCATTGCGCAGACCAACCTCAAGCGCATGCTGGCGTTTTCCACCATCTCGCAGATGGGCTTTGTGCTGCTGGGTTTGATGTCTGGCTTCGTCAACGGAAACACGCTGTCGGCGGCCAACGCCTACAGCTCGTCCATGTTTTACGTCATCACCTACGTGCTGACCACGTTGGGCAGTTTCGGCGTTATTTTGCTGCTGGCGCGGGATGGGTTTGAAAGCGAGGAGATCTCTGATTTCGCCGGTCTCAACCAGCGCAGCCCGCTCTACGCTGCCGTCATGGCAGTGTGCCTGTTCTCGCTGGCCGGGATTCCGCCAATGGTGGGGTTTTATGCCAAGCTGTCGGTGCTTCAGGCGCTGATTGCCTCTGGGCAGGCAGTGCATATTGGCCTTGCAGTATTTGCGGTCATGATGTCGCTGGTGGGTGCCTTCTACTACCTGCGCGTGGTCAAGGTCATGTACTTTGACGAGCCCATCACTGCCAGCACCGTATCTGCGCCCATGGACGTTCGCATTGTGCTGTCGATCAATGGCGCGCTCGTATTGATCCTGGGTCTGCTGCCGGGTGGCCTGATGTCGCTTTGCGCCAAAGCGGTGCTGCAAATGCTGG
>JAYVNK010000293.1:0-4199 GCA_043758475.1 Comamonadaceae bacterium
TTTCAGAGCAAGGTGGTTCCATGAACCCGCAATCGGACATGACAGCAGCTCCCTCGCCCGACCTGCTGTCGATCGCCGCGCTGGTGCCGCATGGCGCGCGCGTGCTCGACCTCGGATGCGGCACCGGCGAGCTGCTGGCGCATTTGATCAGCGAGCGCGGCTGCTCGGGCTACGGGGTGGAAATCAACGATGCCAACGTGCAGGCGTGCGTGGAGCGCGGCGTCAACGTGCTCCAGCTCAACCTCGACGAGGGCTTGACTGTTTTCGGCGACCATTCCTTTGATGTCGTGCTGCAAATTGACACGCTGCAACACCTGCGCAATGCCGAAGTCATGCTGCGCGAAACCGCACGCGTCGGGCGCATCGGCATCGTAGCGTTCCCCAACTTTGGCCACTGGCCGAACCGTCTGGCGGTGCTGCGAGGCCGCATGCCGGTGACCAAGGTACTGCCTTACCAGTGGTACGACACGCCGAATATTCGCGTCGGCACCTTGCAGGATTTCGAAGCGCTGGCGATACAGAATCAACTGGAGATACTGGACCAGTTTGGCCTGCAAGATGGCCGCGAAGTCCGCTTCTGGCCCAACGCCCGGGCCAGCCGGGCGGTGTTCAAGTTCCAGCGCAGATAGCAATAGCCAGGGACTGAAGAACGGTCCGACGTTTCCCGGTGATAAACTTTGAGCGACGGGATTTCAGCCTCCCGAATCTTCACAGATAGACGGTGTCCCGTCCAAGCGCTGGCAACTCGTTGGAGTATTTGCGTGGACACCCGTCTAAATTCTGTTCCGGAAAATACCGCCACTACGGCGCCCTCTGCTTCTTTCACGCAGGCGTTTCGCTTCTGGCTCCAGCTGGGCTTCATCAGCTTTGGCGGGCCGGCCGGGCAGATTGCCATCATGCACCGCGAACTGGTCGAACGCCGCCGCTGGGTATCTGAAAAACGCTTTCTGCATGCGCTGAACTTCTGCATGGTGTTACCCGGACCCGAAGCGCAACAACTCGCCACCTACCTCGGCTGGCTGATGCACCGCACGCGCGGCGGCATCGCAGCGGGCACCCTGTTTGTGCTGCCGTCACTGGTGCTGCTGATCTTCCTGAGCTGGATCTACATGGCCTTCGGCGAACAACCGCTGGTAGCCGGCATTTTTTACGGCATCAAGGCCGCCGTTGCAGCGATCATTTTGCATGCGCTGCACAGGATAGCCAGCAAATCACTAGGAAATCCGCTCTCAGCTCCCATTCCATGGGCGATCGCTGCTATTAGTTTTATAGCGGTAGGGGCCTTTTACGTGCCATTCCCAGTGGTGGTGCTGATGGCCATGGCGGCAGGCGCGGTGCTGGCCCGGCTGGCACCCGGCACCTTGACGCGTGGCGCAGGCCACACATCAAAGGTTTCGGGCACGTATCAATCAGCGCTGATTGATGACGACACACCCACACCACCGCATGCCCTGTTTAAAACGTCGCGTTTCGTGACCGTGCTGGTTGTTGGCGCGGTACTCTGGGTGATACCCATGGCGTTGCTGCATGCAGCTTACGGTTGGCAAGGCACGCTGACGCAGATCGGCTGGTTTTTCACCAAGGCGGCGCTGCTGACCTTTGGCGGCGCCTACGCGGTGCTGCCCTACGTCAACCAGGCGGCGGTGGAGCATTACCACTGGCTGACCACGCCGCAGATGATGGACGGCCTGGCGCTTGGCGAGACCACGCCGGGCCCGCTCATCATCGCAGTGGCTTTTGTCGGTTTTGTCGCCGGCTGGGGCAAGCAGGTGCTGGGTCCGGATAGCGTGTTTCTGGGTGCCGCGCTGGCCGCCTGCGTGGCGACATGGTTTACGTTCTTGCCCTCGTTTATTTTTATCCTGGCCGGTGGGCCGTGGGTTGAGTCCACCCGTGGCAACCTCAAACTCACGGTACCGCTGGCTGCCGTTACGGCCGCCGTGGTGGGTGTCATTGCCAACCTAGCTCTGTTTTTTATAGCTGCTATTGCCCATCCTGCGGGGGGCAGCGGGCTATTTGATACAAAACCTGACTGGATAGCTCTGTTTCTCGCCATCCTTGCAGCGCTGGCTTTGTGGCGCCTCAAGTGGGGCGTGATCCGGGTGATTGCTGTGTCTGCCGGACTGGGCCTGTCGCTGCGTTTGCTGGGTCTGGCCTAGCCGGTTCCTGGCAGTTTTCGGCGCTTCTCGCGTTAAGCTCAGGGCATGCAAGGCCCTAAGCCCCTCCACAGCACCGCCAACATCCGTCACCAGCCGAGGCTGCTTGATCGCCTCTTCGGCCAGTGGGTCCGGCTCGTATCGCCAGAAACGCTGCGGGCCGACGCGATGGCCGGCGTGCTGGGCGCGGTGCTGGTGCTGCCGCAGGGCATTGCATTTGCGACGCTGGCCGGCCTGCCGCCTGAATACGGGCTCTACACCGCCGTGATCCCCTGCATCATTGCCGCGCTGTTTGGCTCCAGCTGGCATGTGATGTCGGGACCGACGAATGCCAATTCGCTGGCCATGTTTGCCATGCTCTCGCCACTGGCGTTTGCCTTCAGCCCAGCCTACATCCAGCTAGCGCTGGCGGTGACCATCATGGTCGGCATCATGCAGTGGCTGATTGGCACCCTGCGGCTGGGCAGCCTCGCCAACTTCATTTCGCCGGCGGCACTGTTCGGCTTTACCTCAGGCGCGGCGCTGCTGATTGCGGTGTACGCGCTGCCGGACCTGCTCGGGCTGGCACCCGCCGCCGAGCATGGTGCGGCAGCGGTGCTGGCGCATGTGGCAACGCAGTTCAGCCATGCGCAACCGGCGGCCATGGCAGTTGCTGCTGTCACCGCCCTCGCAGCCATGGGCGTGCGCCGCCTGCGGCCCGGCTGGCCTTATATGCTGATTGGCCTGGCGGTATCGACCACGCTCGCCTGGATCTGGTTCCAGCTGCCGGGGCGGGGCGGCGTGCTGCCCTCGGCTGCGCTGCGCACCGTCGGGCAAATTGCCACGCCGTGGCCGAAGTTTGAAGTGCCGCACATCGGCTGGGCCTCGGTGTCGGAGCTGCTGGGCCTGGCGTTTGCCCTGACCATCGTGGCACTGGGCCAGGCGATTTCGATTGCCAAGGCGGTCGCCGCACGTTCAGGCCAGCGCATAGATGCCAACCGCGAATTTCGCGGTCAGGGCCTGTCCAACATCGTCGGCGGATTTTTCTCCTGCTATGTGTCCTGCTGCTCCATGAACCGCTCCATGCCCAACCTGCAGGCCGGTGCCCGCACGCCGCTGGCGGCTGTGTTTGCAGCACTGCTGCTGCTGGCGCTGGTGGCAGTCAGCGCGCCGCTGCTGGCGCAGATTCCCATGGCCGCGCTGGCCGCCCTGCTGATGCTGGTGGCACTGGCCCTGCTCGACATCGCGCGTTGGCGCCAACTCGCCAAACTCAGTCGCACAGAGTTCGCCGTTGCCATGGCGACCATGGTGGCCACTGTCACCATACGGCTTGAAATGGCGATTCTGCTTGGCACCCTGCTGTCGCTGATGTCATTTTTGTACCGCACCTCAAAGCCGGCCATGCGCACCATGGGCTTTGACAGCTGGGGGCCGGAGCGCCAGTTTGTAGTCGTTGACGATGTGCACCAGCCATCGTCCAAAGTGCTTCCCGAATGTCCCCAACTCAAGCTCTTGCGCATGGAAGGCGAGGTTTATTTTGGTGCCACGCAGCACGTGGCAGACACGCTGCATGCGCTGCGCAATGTGCTGCAGCCGCAAAAGCATTTGCTGGTGATGGGCAAAAGCATGAACTTTATTGACTTGGCCGGCGCCGAGCTGTGGGAGGCCGAGTTGAACGCGCGGCGTGCGATGGGCGGCGACCTGTATTTTCACCGTCCGCGCCCCGAGGTCATCCGCATGTGGCAAACCACCGGCTTCACCCGCGTGCTGGGACCGGAGCACCAGTTCCCCGACAAGCGCACGGCGATTGCCACCATCTTTCCGAAACTGGACCCGGTGATCTGCCGTGCCTGCACAGCACGTATCTTCTGGGAATGCGAAAGCGTTCCCGCACTTGAAACAATATCCCACGATGCTTAAATTTGCCGCCAACCTCAGCTGGATGTATGCCGAGCTGCCTTTCGATGACCGCTTTGAAGCCGCCGCAAAAGACGGTTTTACCGCTGTTGAAATTCTCTCGCCTTACGCCTGGCCAGTTGCCGAACTTGCTGCGCGCCTGAAAGACCA
>JAYVNK010000294.1:0-4196 GCA_043758475.1 Comamonadaceae bacterium
GCGTCATGTTTCCATCCATGGACGAATACGACGATTTGCAGGGGTCTGGGATCGGGCTTTCGGAGCAGGTCGAGTGTGAGGGTTAGCTGTTTGCGATCGTAAAGCCACCCCTGGTCAGTGAACTCCACGTATGCCGCATCAAAGTCTCTATGCTTTTCGAACGCCGCTTCGCTGCATTTGGCCAAGGCAGCCTCCAGGTTGCAGGCCTTGTCCAGTTCGGTACGGTAGGGAGCAACGCTGGTGCAGGCAACGAGCGCCATTGCAGCGACCGACCCCGCGATTTTCCGGTACACAAGCATACTCATTACTCCTGTTAAGCGCTATTTCCCGAATCGGGTCGAACAGCGACCGTCACTGGTAGCCACATATCCAGTTGTAGGAACCCAAACTTTACTGTCCCGGCGCGCTTTTGCAAAACAGTTTTTAGCCAATCTTACTGTGCCAATGGGTGCCCCAGTGACGCATACGTTGCTTGACAGCTTTGCCGACAGCCTCGTTTCTGAACTTCAGAAAGCCAGGCTGATTTGAATTCACGCCTGCGTGAAGTGCACGAGAAGAAGCCTGACCAAAAAAAACGCTGCCATCACCCGCGCCGACGCTCGTTGGCTGGGCTCTCAAGGCGTCGCGAACCCTTCACGTCAGCCCTACCCATCGAAGCGTCCACGCTGGTACCGCTGAACCGTCAGCCCGGCCAGGCTGATGTCCGGCGTGCGGCCCGAGATCACATCAGCCATCACGCGGCCCGTGCCCGCTGCCATGGTCCAGCCGAGCGTGCCGTGGCCGGTCGCAAGGTAAAGGTTGGCAATGTGCGTGCCACCCAAAATCGGCGTTCCATCGGGTGTCATGGGCCGCAGGCCGCACCAGAACTCGGCCCGGCTGACGTCGCCCGCTTTGGGAAAAAGATCGGTGACGACATGGTTCAGCGTAGCGCGGCGCGCCTCGCGCAACTTGAGGCTGAAGCCCGCCAGCTCTGCCATACCACCCACGCGGATGCGGTCGCCCAGGCGCGTCACGGCCACTTTGTGCGTCTCGTCCATGATGGTTGATTCGGGTGCGAATTTTGCATCGATGATGGGCGCGGTAATCGAATAGCCCTTGACCGGGTACACGGGCAGGTCAATACCCAGCGGCTTGACGAGTTGCGCCGAGTAGCTGCCCAGCGCGACAAGGTAGGCGTCGGCCGACAGCATCTGCGTGCCGGTGCCCGCTCTGATGCCAGTGCTGATGCGCAGGCCGCTGATCTTGCCGCCAGCACTGTCAATGCCTTCAATCGCCGTGCCAAAGCGAAATTTGACGGCCAGCGCCGCTGCCATTTTGGCCATGTTTTGCGTGAACTTGAAACAGTCGCCAGTCTCATCGCCCGGCAGGCGCAGCGCGCCGACGAACTTCTCGTTGACCAACGCCAGCGCGGGCTCCACCTTGCAGCAGCCACCACGGTCCAGCACCTCAAACGGCACGCTGAATTCTTTGAGAATATCAACGTCTTTGCCAATGCCATCAAGCTGTTTCTGCGTGCGAAAAAGCTGCAGCGTGCCCTCTGCCCGCTCGTCGTATTGAATGCCGGTGTCTTTGCGCAGTGCCACCAGGCAATCGCGGCTGTACTCGGCCAGGCGCACCATGCGGCCTTTGTTGGTGCGGTAGCGCGCCTCGGTGCAGTTGCGCAGCAGCATCGCGCCCCAGCGCCACATGGCCCAGTCCAGCATCGGCCAGATCACCAGCGGGCTGTGGTGCATCAGCATCCACTGGATGGCCTTGGCCGGCACGCCCGGCCCAGCCCACGGCGCAGAGTAGCCAGGAGACACCTCCCCGGCATTGGCGTAGCTGGTCTCCAGCGCAGGGCCGCTCTGCCGGTCCACCACCGTCACCTGATGGCCCGCGCGGGCCAGGTAATACGCGCTGGTGGTGCCGATGACGCCACTGCCGAGGATGAGGATGTGCATGATGGGCTTTATGGGGTGATGGCTTGACGACCATGACTTGATGATCAATTGTGCTGCACGCCAGACGTAAAATCCGCGTCTTCTGCTTGATAACTCCAAGCCACACACCTGCCTCCCATGATTCGACTCACCGAGCTCAAGCTGCGGCTTGACCATTCCCCCGACGATTTGACAGCGCTGGTGTACAAGACGCTGGCGTTGGCCGAGACCGACCTTGTCACGCTGCACGTTTTCAAGCGCAGCATTGACGCCCGCAAAGCAGAGTTGCTGCGGGTGTACATCGTTGACGTGGAATTGCCACCTGCGCTTGAAGCGGCGCTGCTGGCGAAGTTTGCAGGCAACCTGCACATTGGCCCGGCGCCGGACATGGGCTACCGGCTGGCCGCACCGGCACGTGCAGATACGCGTTTGCGGCCCGTGGTCGTGGGCTTCGGCCCCTGCGGCATGTTTGCGGCGCTGCTGCTGGCGCAGATGGGTCTAAATCCCATCGTGCTAGAGCGTGGAAAAAAAGTGCGGGAGCGTACCCAAGACACCTGGGGCCTGTGGCGCAAGAACGTGCTCAACCCTGAGAGCAATGTGCAGTTTGGCGAAGGCGGCGCGGGCACGTTTTCAGACGGCAAGCTGTGGAGCCAGATCAAGGACCCGCGCCATCTGGGCCGCAAGGTGATGCAGGAGTTTGTCAAGGCCGGTGCGCCGCCCGAGATTCTGGTGGATGCGCACCCGCACATCGGCACCTTCAGGCTGGTGGGCGTGGTGGAGAATATGCGCGCGCAGATCATTGCGCTGGGTGGCGAAATCCGCTTTGAGCAACGGGTGACGGACATGCTGCTTGACCCCCAGGCCCAAGACGCCCAGGGTCGCACCCAAAAAATTCGCGCCTTGACAGTGACCGATGTCGCCAACAACGGCCGCTACGAACTGCGCGCAGACCAGGTAGTGCTTGCCTTGGGCCACAGCGCGCGCGACACGTTTGCCATGCTGTACGGGCGTGGTGTTTTCATGCAGGCCAAGCCGTTCTCTATCGGCTTTCGCATCGAGCATCCGCAGGGCCTGATTGACCGCGCCCGCTGGGGCCGCCATGCGGGCCACCCGCTGTTGGGCGCGGCGGAGTACAAGCTGGTGCATCATGTTGACAACGGGCCGGGCAAGGGTCGATCGGTGTACAGCTTTTGCATGTGCCCCGGCGGCACCGTGGTGGCAGCCACCAGCGAGCCGGGCCGTGTGGTCACCAACGGCATGAGCCAGTATTCGCGCAACGAGCGCAACGCCAATGCGGGCATCGTGGTGGGCATCGAGCCAGCCGACTACCCGACGGACTCAGCGTCTTTTCACGCGGCGTTCGGCGATATGTTGGGCAATGCGTCAGGCCATGCCTTGGACAACAGCGTGGACCCGCATCCTGCGGCTGGCGTGGCATGTCACCCGCTGGCGGGCATCGTGTTGCAGCGCCAGCTCGAATCCAGCGCCTACCTGCTGGGCGGCAGCACCTACGAGGCGCCGGGCCAACTGGTCGGTGACTTTTTGACAGACCAAGCCTCCACCGCCTTGGGCAGCGTGCAACCGTCATACAAGCCAGGCGTCAAGCTGGGCAGCCTGTCTGCCGCTTTGCCCGGCTACGCGATTGCGGCCATCCGCGACGCCATTCCAGCGTTCGCCAAAAAGATCAAAGGCTTCGACATGGCCGATGCGGTGCTCACCGGGGTGGAAACGCGCACTTCATCACCGCTCAAGATCACGCGCGGTGAAGACTTTCAAAGCCTCAACGTGGCCGGCCTTTACCCTGGTGGCGAAGGGGCCAGCTATGCCGGTGGCATATTGTCTGCGGGGGTGGATGGCATTCGGGTGGCACAGGCGTTGGCACGTCAAATCATTGCGACCAGCCACTCAACTCAAACCATGTAGAACTGTTTTCACAATTTTCACCATAGACACGAAGTTGCATGATGCCAACATCCCAAATCGACACCCACATCCACTCCTACGAACCCGCTCAAGGCCACGGCCTGCCCCACGACCCGTTCAATGCCATCGTCGGCCCCCGGCCCATCGGCTGGATCTCTTCACGCGGCGCAGGCGGTGCCGTCAACCTCGCACCGTACAGTTTTTTCAACGCCTTCAACTATGTGCCGCCGATCATTGGCTTTTCCACTGTCGGCTACAAAGACACGGTGCGAAATGTTGAGGAAACAAAAGAGTTCGTCTGGAACCTGGTGACGCGCCCGCTGGCCGAGGCCATGAATGCCTCATGCGCCGCCG
>JAYVNK010000295.1:0-4192 GCA_043758475.1 Comamonadaceae bacterium
AACCGACTACGATTCGTGCGCATTCCCGTGCGCACTCACCCGGCTGGGTATCCACTTATCTTTCGGGAAATGCTGTTCAGACAAACCGAGCCACTTCTGAATGTCTATGCGAGTTGAGAAGGTGGTTTTGGTAGTCAACGGCAAATTTCGACCCGAAACCGGACTTTCGACTCCCGAATATCGGCACTTGCCATCAGACATCCGCAGACAATGCAATTTCGGAACGGTCGGTCGCTTGCGTACCGGAAGTGCAACAATAAATCCAGGGACAAATTTTGAGATCATCACCAATCCCACAATCGCCCAAACAATTGCTAATTGGTCGGACCTTATCCAGCGGCTGGACACTTGTAGAGCAACTTGAAAAGTCTCCTGACGCGACTGGTGCAAATTTCGGAGTGGGCTACAGAGCCACACGCGGATCAGAGACTGCCTTCATCAAAGCAGTGGACTTTGTTGAAGCCATGGGGAAACCTGACCCTATGGCGGAACTCTTCAAGCTGACCAGTGACGCTAAATTCGAGCAGGATGTTTTAGCCTACTGCACTAATCATAGGATGTCCCATGTGATGCGATACCTCGGGCACGAGTATCTTCAGCTTGATGCGACCAACGTCATGAGCCAGGTTTCGTGCCTCATCATGGAAGTTGGCGATCAAGATTTGCGCCGTCTCATGAACCACATTGGAGAGACTTCATGTGTGTGGACGCTGAGGGTCATGTCGGATATTTCGCTTGCATTGACCCAGCTCCATAAAGGTGGAATAGCGCACCAGGACCTCAAGCCGTCAAATGTGATATCCGTTAAAGCGAATCATGGAGCAACCGACAGTATTCTGAAGGTCGGTGACTTGGGCCGCGTGACCAGCAAACATCACAAAGGTCCATTTGATTTGTATGAGTGGCCAGGCGATCGGAACTACTGCCCTCCCGAGCGCTGGTATCGCCATGTACCCACCGACTGGAACGACCGACGTGATTCGGCTGATGCTTACATGCTTGGGAGCCTGATGATATTCCTGAGTACTGGCGTCACGCTGCAATCCTTGGTTGCACCATTGATTCCCCAGCAATATTTGCCGGACAACTGGGGCGGCGGCTATGACCAGGATTTGTTGCCTGTATTGATTGATGCGCACGTCAGGGCGTTGGAAGTTCAGTTACGTCCCACGATCATGTCTGGGCTCCAGGCCGAAGTCATGAAAATCGCTGTCGAACTAACCCATCCAGACCCTCGGGTGAGGGGGGATACCCGCGCGAGGCGGCAAGTTGGCCGACCCGTCGGCCTGGATCGGATTCATCAGCGGCTGCGCTTGCTGTCCATGCGGGCGGCAGCTAACGAGCGCGGGCGGAGCATGCCATGAAATCGGCGTTGCCTATGCGACGATTGATTCCAAAATGGCGTCCGGTGGCAATCACGCTAAACGAGCCGGAGGCTGGATTTCACAAAGAACCATCCAGAGATGTCTTTCTTGGGGATATGGCTGAACTACATCGCGCAATCACTCAATGGCGTCTCGAGCGCACACCAGGTTTTTTAGGGGATGTCCTTTCGTTTTCAGTCCACAGGGAGTTGATCCCGCAGATTCTTGAAGTGGGCGCGGAGGCGCGCAAGTTGAGTGCGGCAATGACGCCTGTTCAGTCATTACTGATTGATGAGCTGAATCGCACTGATGGGGATATGAATCAGCTCGAGGCCTCGGTATTGGATGTATCGCTCGAGCCACATCCATTTCAGCAGTCAATTCGGCGGTTGCGTTCGCTTTTGCGATCAAGGCCCGACAGCGCCCTGGCCTTGCTGGACATGGCTCAGCTTCAATCGGCGATGGGGAAGTCGAAAGCTGCTGAGCGATCAATCCTCACTGCGTTGAACCTTGCGCCCAACAACCGTACTGTTATTCGGACAGCTGCAAGGTATTGGGTGCACGCGGGTAATGCAGAGCGTGCTCACCAGATGCTCCGGCGACATCAGAGAACGCAAGCTGATCCATGGCTAATGGCAAGTGAAATCGCAATTGCAGATTTGATTGGAACTCCGTCTATTTTCCTTTCTAAAGGGCGTCGTTTTCTGATCGACAACAAGAGCTTTAACAATGCGCACCTGACGGAATTGTCAGGTGCGATAGCTGCGGAAGAACTTAAGTCCGGGAGCCTAAAAAAAGCGCGTGATGCTCAGCGCAAAGCGCTTTTGGCACCTAACGACAACATGATCTCGCAGGCGGTTGAGAATTTGCAACTTTTCAACATCGTACTAGAAGGGCCGCAGATTGAACACGCGTTTGCCAACTCGCATGAAGCGCAATTGCTCAAAGCTTGGGTTGATCGAAAACCAGATTTAGCTGAGATACATGCTAAAGCGTGGCACGGCGAAGAGCCGTTTTCGAGCCGCCCAATTCAGTTTCTTTCACTCTTGTACCTTTATCGAGGCGAGTATGAAAAGTCTGAACAATGGCTCGCTGCCGGGTTGGTCGCTGATCCGCAAGATCGTGGCCTGCAAGTTAACCTGGCATTTCTAAAGGCACGGGCCGGGCAGGAGGAGCAAGTGGCTGCGATCTTACGTCGACTTCGCATCCAATATGCCGAGGAGTCTGAGGGATACATCCAAGCGATCACAGGTCTCCTCAAGTATTCACAGGGACACTTTGAGGTAGGCGATCACATGTATGGCGATGCTGTGCGGCATTTTGAACAAACGAGGCGTCTGGATCTTGCTAGTCACTGTCGCCTGTTTCAGGCCTTATGTGCGCTGGATTTCAACCATCCTCGGTCGACGGAGATCGTCAAGCTAGCTCAGACTGCCTTGCAGATCGCGATGGCCCCTGATTCATCGATGCTGATTGACATTCGGTCTCATCCAGATTTTCAAGTTAAGCTGCTCCCCGGCGATCACGGCATGCGGAGAATGGCGCAACTGGTGTTTGATCCTGAAAATAACACATTAACGGTCAAGGAAGGCCTAACGGCGGTTGGCGCCAAGGCCGTGGTGTTCAAGAGGAAGGATTCCCGTTAGGCGGATTTGTCAAACCTTGTTTAAAGGCTCGACTGTTTACTGCAGAGCAGGCATTCATTGACGGTTGCCCCAGAAACCGCCAGCAATGCATGGAAATCCGCGTCCAGTGTGACCACCATGCGTTGTTCCAGCCGGGCAAGATCAATGATGGCCGAGTCTTCGGCCCTTGACATGCCGCGCTCGCTGACGTGCTGTACGTCCCATCCGCGTTCACGCAACAGGCCTGCCGCAGTACGAGGCAAACCCTGATCCAGCAGCATTTTGATCATGCGGCTTCAAGGTGAATCATGCGGTCATCGAGGTTGCAGGCAGCAAAGTCTAGAGCTTGCCGAATGTCCTCGGCTTCGAGTTCGGGATACTCGCGCTGCAACTCGTCCCGGTTGGGGTACAGCGCTACTGCCTCCACAACGCGTTTGACGGTCAAGCGCATGCCGCGTATGCAGGGTTGCCCGCTGAGGATGGCAGGGCTGACGGTGATGCGGTCAAAGCGATTCATGTTCGGACCTTTCCTTTTGCATTTGGCAATGGTACTGTGGAATGGGGCATTGCACCGGCGTTCAGCCGCCTTGTGATGTTGGCTGATGGCTCACCGCCCATACAACCCACCCAACCCCACCAACCGCTGCCCATGCACCGGCTTCACCTGATCCCAGGGCTCCATGCGCTGACGCTGCTGTACTGGTGCAGCCCCACGCTTTTCCTGAACGGTGCCTACACGCCCAGCGCCGAAGAACTGGCCGCATTTGCCCGACGCGAAACGCAGGTGGAGCCGGTGCCGATAGCGCACATCGAATGCGTGGCCGACGTGGCACTGCGTGACGGTCGCACCTCAAGCATGAACAGCCGGTTCACTCAGCCCCTCATCTTTGTGAACAGCCCTATCGCCGAGCAATTGGGCTGCGCCCTGGAAGACGGCCCCACGGGCGTGTTCATCAAGGTTGACGAAGGCAGGGCCACCAGCGTGCCTCATGTGTTTGCATGTGGAGATGCCGCACGGGCGGCGGGGAATGTGACATTGGCGGTGGCGGATGGGGCGATGGCGGGGTTTGATGCGCATGGGGTTTCGATGGCTTGAGGACAACTGAGAAGTGGTCCGACAAATCTGAACAGCGAGATAAGTGGAAACTCAGCCTATATTGACCAACTGGGCGCAAGCCCGACAAATAGGAGTTTCCATTATGA
>JAYVNK010000296.1:0-4190 GCA_043758475.1 Comamonadaceae bacterium
GTTCTGCGGCTGCACCAGCACGACGGCGGGTTCGTGCCCGTCTTCGGCCTGGCCGCTAACGTAACCGACGGGTTTGTTGATCAGGATGGTGACCTGCTGGCGCTGCTGCTGCTCGGCAGCGCGGTCAATTTCAATGCGGGCATTGGCGGCCACAGGCTGACCCATCACCGCAGGCTTGCCGTCCACCCGCACCCAGCCTTGCTCAATCCACGCATCGGCTTCGCGCCGCGAGCACATGCCAAGCTCGGCCATTCGTTTGTTCAGGCGAATGGTCAGTGGCGAGCCGTCTGGGTTGGTGGGTTTGGGGATGCGGACGGCGGTGGGTTTTAAGGAATTTTGCATTTTTACAGATGCCTGCTTTTTACGCATGCAAAGCCGCATACTCCCGAACCGTAGGAATATGCTGCGGCAGGCTTTGACCAACGGGCCGCACGGCCTCCCAGCCTAGACAGGCCAGCCAGACTGAGCGGGGGATGGGTTTTTCACCGTCGCGGTAATAAATCAACATGCGGCGTGAGATGCCCAAGGCCGATGCGGCTTGCTCCAGTGTCAGCCCCGTTTCATGCAGCCAAGTCCATATGCGTTCATGACCAATACCGCCTGCCTGCTCAATGGCAAGATTGCGCAGGTTGTCTGCACCCAGGTCAAGCTCAACGCTTGCGCCATCTGTCCAGTCAACCGAACGGCCGCCCAGCCCGCGCTTCGCTTTTCCAAACAGATCTGAGTTTTTCAGCGGGTATAGGGCTTTGGTTGATGCAATCCACGGCTGCAAGTTAACCGTCAATACTTCACCGTCGGCATACGTCAGTCGTAGGTTGTACGGCGTTAGGGCTTTGACAGCGGCTAACTGAAAATGATCTCTACTCATTTTTGCAACTCCTCAAATTTCGCCAACAAAAAATACTGCTGGGTCGCAGCCCAAGCCAACGTCTCTGCAATTTCACGTTGCGCTATCTTTCCGTGAATAATTTCGAGCGTATCAATCTTGACCCACACCTCACGGCCATCATTCATCACGACATGGAAATGAGGTGGCGCATGGTCTTTGAAATTGATACGAAGCACGCAATTGTTGAAGCGTTTTATGACTGGCATTTGTACAAAAACACTCTTTTAAATAGTGCAATCATTGCACTTTAACAGATTTATAAATATGTCCAAAACCACGCACAACAAGCTTTCAAGTTATTTGCAATACAATTATAAATATGTATCTCAAAGGAGTTTTTCATGCCCATCTCACTACGCCTATCCACAGACATTGAAGATCAGATTGCGGGCTTCAGCGCACGACAAGGTTTGTCTAAGTCGGCCGTGATCGTTCGCAGCATTCATGAGTTTTTAGCTCGCAACGCGCAACCGTCGTCATTCCAGATTTATGAAGAGGTGATGCTTGAAGGTGTGGACGAAAGCCGTGACGTAAACAACGACAGGAAGCGCGAAGCAGCCGAGCAGCGCCCTAACAAGATATTGGTACGCGATGCGATTCGCCAAAAGCACGCCAAGCGGTCAGCCAGCGCAGCCAAAGCCAGACAGGCCAAATGAACACGCTTGCAGACTCAGGCTACTTTGTAGGGCTGTTTAATACCAAAGACCATCACCACGCGCGCTGTAAGGCGTTTTTCGCTGGCTACAAAGGGCAAACGACAACCACATCGGCTGTATTTACTGAGGTGTGTGCGTTACTGACGCATAGCAAGCAGAAAGTGTTTTTTGCCTGGGCAGCCAAAGCGCAAGAGCTGGGGCATTTACGCATTGAATCGCCGCCAGCCAATGCCGTCATGGCGCTTTGGACTTTGATGGACAAGTATGAAGACTTGCCCATGGATTTTTGTGATGCCAGCCTGGTGTATTTGGCAACTAGCTTAAAAATCAACCGTATCGCCACCACGGATTTGCGGGACTTTACCGTGTACCGCCTGCCGGGCAACAAGCGCTTTGTGCATGTGTTGGAGCAACCTGCTTGATGCGGTTTTGCTATTGAATAGATAGCTGGTTACGCCCGTTTTTATTGGCCTGTGGTTGTTTTTTACTCGAAAAAATGCCTGCTCTAAGCGCCGCCAGGTCGAGCACGCGCAGCCCGCCATATTCAACCCTTATCGTGCTCTGGGCCTCCAGCTCGGCCAGGGCTTCGTTCACGCGCTGACGTGACAGACCGACGAGGTAAGCCAGTTCCTGTTGGCCACTGGATGGTGGCGCAGCCTGAAAGCGTCGGGCATGCCGGAGCCCAGCAGCGGACGCAGGTACATCCTGAAAGCAACGGTCACATCGGTGCCGTTGCTTGCAATAAATTCATCCTCCATCACCCGCGTCTTGCCGGCGACGGCGTCAAGCGGCAGCAATTCGCAATCCACCGCATAAGCGCCGGTGCGCTTGATGGCGACCGAGCCGTCCTGCGCGCCCCACATCGCGAACTGCACCGCTTTTTCGCCGACCTCGCGGGCTTCGCGCTGATCGACATCGGACACACAGCCGATGAACGAGCGCTGCAGATAGCCGAAGGTGTCGCCACGCACCCGCTTGATACCGAGTTTCGACTTGATCTCTTCGCACAGCAGATCTGCCAGCGCACCGCTGCCCGAGAGTTGCACGTTCCCGTGGGCATCGTGTTCGATCTTGCTAGCCAGCAGCGTGGCGATCGGCGCGCCCGACGCGTCGTGGATGCCTTCGGACACTGCAATCACACAGCGACCGAAACGTTCGTAGGCAGCCTTCACGTCAGCCAGAAACTGCTCCAGCACAAAGGTGCGCTCGGGCAGGTAGATCAGGTGCGGGCCGTCATCGGGAAACTTCTTGTCCAGGGCCGACGCCGCCGTCAGGAATCCGGCATGCCGGCCCATCACCACGCCCACATACACGCCGGGCAGCGCCGCATTGTCCAAGTTGGAGCCGGCAAAAGCCTGCGCCACAAAGCGTGCGGCCGACGGAAAGCCGGGGGTGTGGTCATTGCCGACCAGGTCGTTGTCGATCGTCTTCAGAATGTGGATGCAGCGCAGCGGGTAGCCGGCTTTTTGCGCTTCCAGGCTCACGATGCGCACGGTGTCTGACGAATCGTTGCCGCCAATATAGAAGAAATGTTCGATCTGGTGCGCCTGCAAGACCTGGAAGATTTCCTGGCAGTAGCGCACGTCGGGTTTGTCGCGCGTCGAGCCTAGCGCCGAAGAAGGCGTGTTGGCGACCAGCTCAAGGTTATGGCTGGTCTCCTGCGTCAGGTTGACAAAATCCTCATTGACGATGCCGCGCACGCCGTGCCTTGCGCCGTAGACGGCCGTCACCTGGCCGAAGCGGCGCGCCTCCAGCACGACCCCGGCCAGCGACTGGTTGATTGCCGCCGTTGGCCCGCCGCCTTGGGCAACCAATATTTTTCCCGATGTCATGCTGCGCCCCGACGAGCCGCTTCAGTTTGGGGAGCGGCTGAAGTCGCTGAAACACCCGCCGGGATGGCTTGCGGGGACGCTGATCGTCATCGCCGCATACGTCGGCAACCAGCTTCGACACCCGGCAGCACCGCCGATGCAGGCAAGCGCGATGAAGCATGCAGTCGTCCCTGCCCACGCCAATCGCGCCAAGGCCAAATAGCCCGGCGGGGTCAAGGTCGAAGCTGTGGCGACTACGGATAGCGCTTCTGCGTGAACGTGCCGCCGCGCAATGCGCCTTCGGCCTGTTCGCGCCGCGGCCAGTATTCGACGCTTTCCCGACTGACGGGCAAGCCGTCCACGTCTTTGGTACCGACATAAAAGCCCGCCCGGCTCTGGCAAATCTCAAGGGGCAGATGCTTGCCGATAGTGGCCGCCAGGTGTCCGAATTGCTGCGGTGTGGTGCTGGTCATCGTCTCGCCTCCCCCGGTGCGTAGCGAGCAAAGCCCAATGATCCGGCACGGTCAAGATCAAAGCGGCGGCGGCAATTGTTCGAGCTATCGACGCACCAGGTACGGAAGGCTCCAGGGTTTGGCTAGCTGGCTGCGCAGATTCCGTAAGGGTTGCGGGGCTTTTGTTTACCCAATTTCGTATCGCAAGCTCGCAATCAGTCTGATCGGGCTTGAGAAGCAGAACTCAACGCAAACCCTCATAAACAGGCTCTTCCCACGTAACGATGTACAAAACAACAGCTAACACTCCGCCCGCGTATGTAGAGAAGGCGTTTCGCAAATACTTGGAGTGCGGCATCTTTACCCACGGCTATGGCGCAGT
>JAYVNK010000297.1:0-4170 GCA_043758475.1 Comamonadaceae bacterium
ATCAGCGGGACCTGCCCGCCAATCAGGTCGGTGGCGGCCGGCGCGCCACCCTTGTAGCCCACGTGGGTCAGCGTTGCACCGCTGGCCTGGCCCAGCAACTGCCCGGCAAAATGCGGCAAGGTGCCTGCTCCCGACGTGGCGTAGTTGGCTTTGGCCGGGTTGGCTTTCATCCACGCCAGGATGGCCTTGACATCGCCTGACGGAGCCCCTGGGCCGGCGGTGATGGCAAAGTCGAACGTGACGACACGGGCAATGGGCGAAAAGTCCCTATTGGGATCGAATCCCAGGTTGGCAACCAGCCACGGCTGCACCACCAGCACGCCGCTGGGGGAGAGCGCCAGCGTTTGCCTGTCAGGCGCTGCGCGTTTGAGTTCCCCCATGGCAACGCGCCCGCCCGCGCCCGGTTTGTTGTCGATGATCACGTTTTGCCCGAGCGAGGCGCGCAGCTTGTCCGCCGACCCGCCCAGCGGAAAACCCACCAGAATCCTGAGCGGTGGCTTGTCCTGCGCCCACAAGGAGCTGGCAGTCAAGGCAAGCGCATGGGCGGTGGCCAGCGCGGCAAATTGGCGGCGTTTCATGAAGGTTTCTTTTGAGGCACGAGGATTGAATGATGTATTGGGTTGACGACGCGGGGGCCGCGCTCAGCTCGCCACAAAGCCGGTGGCCTTGACGACGCGGGCCCATTGCGCGGAGTCATCGCGTATCTTCTGCGTCAGTTCAGCCCGCGTGCCGCCCACCGGGTACATGCCGGCGGTGAGCAACTGCTGACGAACTTCGCGCGAATTGATGGCCTTGTTGAACTCTCTGTTGAGCCGGTCAACCACTGCCTTGGGCGTCTTTGCCGGTGCCAGGAAGGAGAACCAGGTGGTGGCCGTGACCTTGGGAAAGTCCAACTCGACGAACGTGGGCACATCAGGCAGAAACGGTGAACGGCTGGCGCCACTGGTGGCCAGCACCTTGACCCGGCCCGTGCGGAAGTGGCTGATGGGGCCGCCCACCACGTCAAAGAAAATCGGGATCTGTCCGCCCAGAATGTCCTGGCGTGCGCTGGCCGAGCCGCGGTACGGCACATGTGTCATCTTGAGGCCCGCAGCCTCGTTGAGCATCTCGCCCAGAAAGTGCGATGGCGTGCCCGCGCCGAAGGAGGCAAACGATGCTTTGGTGGGGTTGGCCTTGGCCCAGGCGGCGAGCTCAGCCAGCGTGCTGGCGGGCCCGTCGGGGTGCACAGTCATGGCCAGCTCAAACCGTGCGCCCAGCACGATGGGCTCGTAATCTTTCAGCGAGTCACAGCGGACTTCCTTGTAGGTATGGGGATTCATGGCCAGCATCGATGCCGTGCCGAGCCCCAGGGTGTGCCCGTCGGGCTCGGCAGCCTTCACCGCCGCCATGGCGATGTTGCCGTTGGCCCCGGATTTGTGTTCAATGACGATCACCACCAAGCTGTCCCGCAAGTGGTTGGCGATGGCCCGCGTCAGCACGTCCTGGGTGCCGCCTTGGGGGCACACCTAAGAGAACTTTGATGGGTTTGGTGGGAAACCCCTGAGCCCATGCCAGCGGGGCCAACGGCACAATGGCAACGCCGCCCAACGCGGTCAGAACTTTGCGGCGGTTGATGGAATGTTTTAATGTCACTGAACTGTCCCCGGACGGCCAATACACGACCTACCGCATTCTGCCTAATTTCAGGCGCGTCGCTTAACTCTTTGCAATGACATCCACGCTTTCACCCCAAAGAAATACGATTCTGCCGCTCAGCCTTCTGGTAGCGCCAGACAAGGCTGACCCACAACCCTTGGTCATTTACCACGGCAGCAGTTGCCCGGACGGTTTTGCATCGGCCCTGGCAGCCTGGCTGTTTTATGAAGGCCGGGCTGATTTCCTGGCGCTCGACCATGGTGATGTCAAGTCCATCGCCGATCTGCCGGAGCTGGCTGGGCGTGCGGTCTACATTCTCGATTTTTCGTTCCCTGTGGAAATATTGCAAGAGATTGACGAGCGCGCCGCCAAATTGGTGATGCTGGATCATCACAAAAGCGCGGCAGAAAAACTCACTGGCTTTGCCTGCCGCTGCGGCGTGGTGCATTTCGACATGAAAAAATCTGGCGCGCGGCTGGCATGGGAATTTTTCCAGGCGGAAAAACCGCTGCCCGATTTGGTTAAATTGGTTGAGGACCGCGACATCTGGGTTTGGCAATACCCCGAGAGTGCGCCCTTTCTGGCCGCGCTGGACATGGAACCGTTCGAGTTCCCACGCTGGGCCGAAATTGCTGTTTTCAGCAGCGCGCAGCTCACAGCCTTCATGGCGCGCGGCCAGGCCATGGATGAGAAGTTCAACAAGCTGGCTGCCGACATTGCCGAAGGCGCTCGCCCGGTCGTTTTCAACGGCGTGCCGGGCCTCATGGTCAACGCGCCCAGCGTGTTTCACAGCCTGATTGGCAACACGCTGTCTGAGAAAAGCGGCAGCTTTGCGCTGATGTGGAGTGCGCACAAAAGCGGTGCTATCAAGGTCGGCCTGCGCTCGCAGCGAGGCTTTGACTGCATCCCCCTGGCCAGCAGCATGGGCGGCGGCGGGCATGCGCAGGCCTGCGGCTTCAAGATGGAGGCGAACCGGCTGGTGGAGTTGCTGGGCGGCAATCTTCAGTCGGCCTGATCTGCAAAAAGACAGAAAGCCCATCATGGCCATCCAGTGGTTTCCCGGTCATATGCACCTGACCAAAAAGGCGATTCAGGAGCGCATCAAAGAGACCGACGTCGTCATTGAGCTGCTGGACGCGCGCCTGCCCGGCTCCAGCGCCAACCCGATGCTGGCCCGGCTGACCCTTGGCAAACCGGCGCTCAAAATACTTAACAAGCAAGACCTGGCCGATGCGCCGCGCACCGCGCAATGGCTGGCGCACTTCAACGCCTTGCCCAACACCCAGGCCATCGGGCTGGATGCCAGCCAGAGCGCCCCGGCCCAGCAGCTTATCAACGCTTGCCACGCGCTGGCCCCCACACGCGGCAGCATGAGCAAACCGATGCGCGTGCTGATTTGCGGCATTCCCAATGTAGGCAAGTCAACCCTCATCAACACATTGGCCGGCAAGCGCGCCGCGAAGGCCGGTGATGAGGCGGGCATCACCAAGATTGAACAGCGCATTACATTGGCACCGGGCTTCTACCTGTTTGATACGCCGGGCGTGTTGTGGCCCCGGATCATCGTGGCGCAGAGCGGCTTCAACTTGGCGGCCAGCGGCGCCATTGGCCGCAATGCGTTTGACGAAGAAGAGGTGGCGCTGGAACTGCTGGCGTATTTGAAACTCAATTACGCAGCAGCGCTGCAGGCGCGCTACACCCTGGCCGGTGTTGCCAATATGGCTGACGATGAACTGCTGGCCGCCATTGGCCGCAAGCGGGGCGCGTTGCAAAGTGGCAACCGCGTCAACCTGCAAAAAGCCGCAGAGATTGCCATCTATGACTTTCGCGCGTCAGCCCTGGGCCGCATCACGCTGGAAACGCCCGATGAATTTGCGCATTGGCTGGCGGCGGGCGAATTGGTGGATGCCGAGCGTCAACTCAATAAAAAGAAACCGGTTGTTTGAGCACAGGCATGGCAGCGCAAGCGTTATAGAAGCTGCAACTACAAAGACATCAGAGTGCGCGGAGCCGACACCTTTACCGAGAGCCTATTCACGTGGGCACCTGGACGATTTCGTGCCAGCAAGCCACCCATTGCGCCCCATCCGAGTCATGGTCAATGCGGCCTTGGTCAAGATGAATGCCTTGCTCAGTGGCATGTACGAAGCTGACATCAAGGGCGGTCGCCCCAGCATCGCTCCCGAGAAGTTGCTGCGCGCCATGCTGCTGCAAATCTCCTACAGCGTGCGCTCGGAGCGCCAGCTCATGGAGCAGACCCAATACAACCTCTTGTTTCGCTGGTTCATAGGTTTGTCCATGGACGATGCCGTGTGGGTTCCCACTGTATTCACCAAGAACCGCGAACGTCTGATTGAACATGACGCCGTCATTGAACTCTTCAACCGCAACTGCCGCGCGCTGGACATGAGCCACAGCGAGATGCGCACCTTGCTGCAACTGGCTGACCAGCCTGGCGAAGACTGCGGCTCAATCAACACGCTGTTTGACCAGCACACCGCGCACGTTGATGAGCGCATTCGGGAGCTTGCGCAG
>JAYVNK010000298.1:0-12626 GCA_043758475.1 Comamonadaceae bacterium
TTCATCTGGACTGCAAGCGCCAAAGATATTCTGCAAAAAGTGATGCGCGCAAGGGCAAAATTCAAAACAGTTCAAACAGCGTGAGACTCTACACTAGCGCCTCCGATTTTCTCGACGTTTACCTTTAGTGGAAATTGCGAGGATTGCGCGATTGCGGCGGAGCTGCCGACCTACGCCGTCACAGCCAGACTGGTGCTGCAAAATTATTTGAAGGGCAACACAATCTCCGCAGCTAATTTTCTGTCGTTCGACTATGGCGGCTCGAACCCATTGCCAGCCTACAGCATCAGTGCGACGGACTTGACCTTCCTTCGCGGCTCCATTCCGGTTGATTTGTCAAACGCCGCCTTGTTCGACGTTGGCGGAACCTCCCGCTACTTTTACGGCCAGGATACGGGTCGGTGGGAAACCGGAATCCTTCCACCCGCTTGGGTTTATACCGGCAGTGTCGTCACGATGGCTAACGTGCATGTCTCGATACAGTTCTCGAATGCAGACATGGGCGGCTCTGGCACTTTCAGCCCAAGCGCTCCCACCGGCGTGCCCGAGCCCGCAACGCTGCTGCTGATGGCTGCGGCGCTGGCGGCGGCTGGTGTGGGATAGCGGCGGCGTCCACGCTGATCCCCTTTCATCGCCAGCTCAGGCCGCTCCAAAGAGCGGCTTTTTTTATTTTGACTGCTTTCGGGGTTAAATCGGCCTCTAGCCCCCGTCTAACCTGCCTAATAAGCTACTTTAATAATAGCATATTGCTGCCCGAGGCGGTTATGATGATGGTGTCGCCTTCCACCACTGCGCTGTCAATCCGCGTCGGCACCGCGTACTGCGCCACATTGAGAATCGGATTGATGGCCTGCTCCACCAAGGCGCGCACCAGCGCAGGGGCCGTCTGGCCGCGCCAGCTCAAAGCGTCTACGCCCAGGCGCAATTGCGTGTCGCGTGCCTGCACGCGCCCTTGCAGATCGGCCGCCGACGTTGCCCCCAACGGGATACCCGCGATTTTCAGCCGACCTGAAATGAAGATTTTGTCTGGCGCGCTGACGCGAACCGCAGGCTGGTCGATCCACTCGCTGGAACCGAGGTAGGCCGCCACATCGGCGGCATTGAGCCGCAGGGACAGGCGCGCGTCGCCGACGGCGGTCACGCGTTTGGCCGCAGCGTCAACCACCACACCGCCCAGCCGAAGCTCGATGCGCTCAAACACCGGCATGTTGAGCCGACGCACTCGCACGCCCGTGGCCTGCACCTGCTCAAACCGTGTGCCATCGCTGCTGGCCCCCTGCACGGTGGCGGTGTAACTGTCGGCAGGGCCCACCAGTTTGGGCAAGGCTTGCAGCAATGCAGTTTCAGCCCGCCGGTCGTTGTAACTAGCACACGATGCCATCAGCAGCGCGGCGATGACGAGCAGCAGTGGCTTGAAAATTGAAATCGTTGAGGGCATGGTGGCAAATCATCTGGCAATGGGTCGAACCGATTATGCAATCAGCCCCGCAGCGCCTGTTTTAGGCCACGCAAACCCATCTCTTGCAACCGCAAGCAAAGCCGCCGCTGACAAACCTTCCAGACCTGCGAGCGCCGGCAGTGTGTTTTCCGCCGCCAGGTCACGACCCTAGGCGGCGCTGGCCAAGGCGATACAGCCGTCAGTCACCGGCACAGCAATACCGTTGCTGCGTCCCAGCCGCGCGATGAACGCCAGGCCGTAGGGCACATCCTGCGTGAGGTAGCGCGTCGCCAGGCTGGTGGGGCCAGCCACGCTGCCACGGTTGGCATGCACAGCGCGCGACTGGGCGTCCAGGCTGGCCAGAGGCACGCCAAACGAGTGGTGAAAGTGTTCGTGGATGGATCGCACCGTCAGCCCAAACGACCTCGCCACGGCCAGCCGCTCGGCGTCCAGCGCTTCAATCATGCGGGCTGTGCTGCCGGTCATGCGGTCATATTGTGTCCATGCTTCGGCGGCTTCAATGCGCGACAGATTGGCCAGTGCCAGAGCCACGTGGGAGATCGGGTTGACGTTGGACAGCACAATGGCCAGCGCGTCGGACTGGGGCACAAAGCAATCGCCAAACAGCTCGCTTGCCAACGTGACCATGGCACCGGTTGCGCTGGCTGGCGTGGCCGCCAGGTCCAGCCGCGTGCGCACGGACAACAGCCGCACCGTTGCGGCGTCTGAAGTCGTAGCCAGTCTGCGAGCGGTCGCCACCGTGGTGCCTACACTCACGATTGGGGCCTGCACCCCGCGCGCGTGCAGCAGCTTTGCCAGCAACAACCCGCCCAGCGACAGGCTGGGCATCACAAACACCGGCTGCCCGTCGGCAATGTGCGGCGCAGCGGCCCGCATCACCTGCGCATGGCCGTAGACGGGCAGGCTGATGATGATGGCGTGCGCGCCCACCACCGTGTCTGCCAGCGAGGCAGACTGCACGCTGAAGTTGCCTTCAAGCGCACCGTTGCCATGAGTGAAAAAACGCCGGGCAGCGGCAGCGATTTCCCGGATGGCGACCACAGCGCCACCTCATGCCTGCGCGACGCCGCGAGCGCCGCATGTGCCAGTGCCACGGCACCTGCGCCCAGAATGCCTACGCGCACAAAAACTCCGCGTGCCGTACCACCTCTTCCACGACAACCACGACAAACACGACCACCACGGCCACCATCCTCATCAGTCGATCTTTGCGCCAGAAAACTTCACCACGTCAGCCCACTCCTTCAGTTCGGCATCATGAAAGCGCGCAAACTCTTCGGGCGTACCGCCTAGCACATCAGCGCCAAAATCTGTGTAGCGTTTCAGCAGAGACGGGTCTTTGAGCGCGGCGTTGATCTCGCGGTTTATCCGGTCAATGATGGTGCGCGGCGTGCCAGCCGGGGCCAATATGCCAAACCAGGCAGACGACTCCAGCCCGGGCATGCCTGCCTCGACCGATGTGGGTGCCTCCGGCAGCGCGGCCATGCGCCGGGGCGCGAGTACTGCAGTGGCTTTGACTGACCCTTTGCGCACATGCTGGGCCACATTTGCTGGCCCAGCGATTTGGACATCACCTCGGCCAGGATTCGCGTCACTGGGTCCACCGTGCCCGCAGGCGGGAAGGGCACGATGAGGCGGATCGGCTTGTTGGGATAGTCCTGGGCGAAAGCTGCAGCTCCGCCCAGGCTGATGAGTGTGGCTGCCAAGACTGCGGCGCTGCGGATCAGGAGGTGCATGTCGGATCCAAACAGTTCATTGTGGCATTGCTTCCCATGTACTGTTCAGCGGCACCGATGAACTCCGACATGGCCAACACTTTTTTTACTTCTTGTGCAGCACCGCAATCAATGGCACTTACCCTTTGGCACCGCAGCAAATGCCAGCGCCATGGCGCCTGCCATCAAAGCGAATGTGGATTCCCTCTAAATGCAGTCGTGTGACGTTGCTGTATATCGCATAGTTCAGTGTATTGCGTTCTAACAATTAGCGTGGTCCAAAGCTTCAACAGTCGCCTGCATCCCACAGCGCTGCGTTACGTGGCGGCAGTGGCTCAACCGGGTTCGATTCAGGCGGCGGCGCGTGAGGTATCGATTTCCGCCTCTGCCGTTGACCGCCAGATACTGATACTTGAGGTCTGAAGGTGGGCATCGTCAGCCCGGACGAAGCCATCAACAGCATCTTGCGCAGTGAGGTAGATCTGGCCGTAGCCTTCAATCTCAAGCCGCAACGCGATCTGAACGTGATCTGGTCAACCAACCTGCTGCTGGGCTTGTGAGGAATGGCAGCCATATTGCCCTGACTTCAGAGCTGGACGTTGGCGCGGAAATCCTCGATGCAAGCATACGCTTCCTGCCTCTCAAGGAAAAATCCACCCAGACATTTGATTCGAGTATTCAGTAAATACTACATACTTAGTAGCTACTTATTCATAATCTACGAAGGCTAAAGGCCGTTTTTACTTTCAAGACCGCTAAAGTCAGCTCCGCTGCATCCCCAGCACGCCAACCAAGCCCCGCAAAGGCGGCGAGTAGTGGGTACACCGGCGCAGGGCCTATTCGCGCATGCTGCAACGCGGGGTGCGCCAACCATCGCGGTCACGCAAGCCATAGCAGCGCGCTACAAACACATCTGCGCGAGTGAACCGGAGTACGTGTGCACGCTGCTCGCCGCCTCGCCCACCCAGCTTGCGTGTCGGCGTTCCGCGCCTGCAACCTCACTCGGACTGCAACACTGCCGCCCCACGTCCCGTGATTGACCCAACCCCCGCAACGCCCTGCCGCAAAATACTGCCATGCAAAACCCCACCATCCGCTCCCCGCTTCAAGCCACCGTCGTCCAATGGCTGGTCCAACCAGGTGCTGCCGTTCGCGCGGGCGACGTGGTGGTGATTCTGGAAGCCATGAAGATGGAGCACGAGGTGCGGGCGCTGGCGGACGGGCGGGTTGCGCACTTGCAGTTTGCGGTGGGTGAATTGGTGAACGAAGGCGACTTGCTATTAACTACAGAGCTTCTTATGCATACTGCACGGGGGCTAGAGGCCTATTTAGCACCTAATCAGCCCCAAACTACCGCTTCGACAGCCTCTGAGGCACCCGCCAGCGCACCCCGCCCTGACCTGCAACGCGTGATCGACCGCCATGCCTTCACGCTCGACGCGCAGCGCGTTGAAGCCGTTGCCAAACGCCACGCGCTGGGACGGCGCACCGCACGTGAAAACATTGCCGACCTGTGTGACGACGGCTCGTTCATGGAGCACGGCGCACTGGCCGTGGCGGCGCAGCGCAGCCGCCGCAGTGAAGAAGACCTGATTGCCAACACGCCCGCCGATGGCATGGTCACCGGCATTGGCAGCATTAATAGCGAGATGTTTGGCGCGGAACAGAGCCGCACCGTGGTGATGGCCTATGACGCCACCGTTCTGGCCGGCACGCAGGGCATGCGCAACCACCACAAGACCGACCGGCTGCTGGGCATTGCACTGGCGCACAGGCTGCCGGTGGTGCTGTTTGCCGAAGGCGGCGGCGGCCGGCCGGGCGATGTGGACGTGGCGATAGTGGCAGGCCTCAACGTGGGCACATTTGCCAGCTTTGCGCGGCTCAATGGCCGCGTACCGGTGGTGGGCATTGTGGCGGGGCGCTGCTTTGCCGGCAACGCGGCACTGCTGGGCTGTGCCGATGTGATCATCGCCACGCGGGACTGCAACATCGGCATGGGCGGCCCGGCGATGGTCGAGGGCGGCGGGCTGGGCGTTTTTAGACCTGAGCAGATTGGCCCCAGCAGCGTGCAGCACGGCAACGGCGTGATTGATATTCTGGTGGACGATGAAGCGCAGGCGGTGGCCGCTGCAAAGCATTACCTGTCGTTTTTTCAGGGCAGCATTGCCACAAAAACCAACGACGGCACATTATTGGCACCCGACCCACTGGCCCTGCGCCACGTCGTGCCCGAAAACCGCCTGCGCGTCTACGACACCCGCGCTGCCATGACTGGCGTGGTGGACGTTGGCAGCCTGCTGCCCATCCGCGACGGCTTTGGCAAAGGCATCCACACCGCGCTGGGCCGGATTGAGGGTCGGCCTGTGGGGCTGATGGCCAACAACCCGCTGCACCTGGGCGGCGCGATTGACGCTGACGCGGCCGACAAGTGCGCGCGCTTCATGCAACTGTGCAACGCGCATGCCCTGCCCATCGTCAGTTTTGTGGACACGCCGGGTTTTATGGTCGGCCCCGAGATTGAGCAGCAGGCCCAGGTGCGCCACGTCAGCCGCATGTTCATTGCCGCCGCGCACCTGCGTGTGCCGCTCTTGGCGGTGGTGCTGCGCAAGGGCTACGGGCTGGGCGCGATGGCGATGACGGCGGGCGGCTTTGCAGAATCAGTGTTCACCATCGCCTGGCCGACCGGCGAATTTGGCGGCATGGGACTGGAAGGGGCCGTGCGCCTGGGCTACCGCAAAGAGCTGCAGGCCGCGCACGAAGGGCCCGAGCGCGAGGCGCTGTACCAAAAGCTGGTGGCGCATCAGTACGAAAAGGGAAGCGCCATCAACATGGCGACCACGCTGGAGATTGAGGCGGTGATTGACCCCGCGCAGACCCGCGACTGGCTGGTGCGTGGCCTGCAAACCGCGAAGATTGGTCCGGTAAATACGCCGCTCAATGGCTGTTTGCCGGTCGATGCGTGGTAAAACACGGGTTAGTATTTGTAACCGGCTGCTTACCCACACTGCATAACCCCATGATCGTCAAACACTTCACCAAAATTTTATACATCACCGGCATCATCACCATGCTGCCCATCGTGATGTTTTTTCTGCCGTGGACGATGCTGAGCATTGTGGGCCTTGACGTTGGCCGCGAAGCAGGCGTGCCGTTCACCAAACATTGGGGCTTGATGGCTTTCTGCTTTGGCGCACTGCTGGTCTACTCAGCCAGCCACGTAGAAATCCGCCGACCGATCGTCATCGCCGCAGCCATCGAGAAAATCGGCCTTTGCGTCATCGTCGCCATGGCCTGGAACGAGCCCTCGCTGCAGGCGCTGCGGCCCATCCTGTTTGTCGAAGGCATGATTGTTTTGCTTTACGGCATGTGGCTGCTGAGCGGGGCGTCGTCGAGCAATCAACGATGATCAGCCCAGGTCGGGCCTCCACGAACAGGACACGCCAGCGTTCGGCGACCAGCGCGCCAAGCCCGTTCGAGGCGCTTGAGGTCAAAGGATTCAACATTTCTTTTCATGCCCACGCCAAGTCGATCCTTCACGGCGAGTTCCCGCAGGCATTGGATGAGATTGGCGCAGTGCTGAATGCAATTGAGCTGCCCATCACCGAGATCATTGGTTCTGGCGGTGGCGAAACTAAATTCACCCAGAGGCTGCGCAAGTCGCTTGCGGCATTGGGCTGGGAAAAGCACGTGTTCGAGATCGGCAAGACGATTGACGGCGTGCCCAGGGAATCTACTTCCCACGAGGTCGACCATGTCAAGCGCTACCTGGGCATTGGTTCATTGGCTATGGAGATCGAGTGGAACAACAAAGACCCTTTCTATGACCGTGATCTGGAAAACTTCAAACGGCTCCACGCTGAAGGCGCGATCAGCGTTGGCGTAGTAGTAACCCGCGGCAAATCACTGCAGGATTCACTCTGGAACGCGGTGCACCGGTTTGCCACCGAACGGGGCATTTCGTCAATGGAGAAACTGGCTGAAAACGGAGTCGTCCCCACGCCCAAACAACGTGCCAATATTTTGAAACGTGCTGACCGCCAGAAGGAACCTGTGCCATTTGCCGATGCGTGGACGGACAACTTTGTGTCCAACAAGTTTGGCCAGGCCACAACGCACTGGGAAAAACTGATTCACCGCGTCGAGCGCGGCGTTGGCAATCCGTGCCCCCTTTTGCTGATAGGCCTGCCGGCATCCATCGTCGTGTTTGACGAGGCAAAAGTTGAGCAGCAGGCGGAAGAAGATTTGAAGGCCTACAGCGACGAGTCCTGAATCAGGCGGGTCTGGCGAAGTGCGGGTCAAGCAAGTGCGAGTTGCAGCTCTGCATGCGACTGGGAATGATTGGCGTAAGTTGCCCAGTTGGGTGAGTAACTCTCGTCTGCCTGATTGCCCCAAATGGCCCAGCCATCACGCTTGCCGCGCGCAAAAATTTCCAGAAAAGGCCCCGGGCTGCACGACGTTATCAGCGGGTACTGCTCGTCTGGTTTGCGGGAATGTTCGCGTTTGCGGGTGCACATGATGTTGACCTGCGTGCGGCCCGCCTGAAGCGTCCTTGCGTTTTTGCCACGCGTGCCAAACAGAAGCACCTCCGTGACATTTCGAAAATAGAAGCCGACCCCTCGGCCATCAGGTCCGCCATCTTTACGAATCTTCTGCCACACAATATTTGACTTGTACTTGAACCCCCAGGCCGCCATGACCGCCAGCCCTTCTGGTAGCAGCGCATTGGGAACCCAGAGATAAAGGTGCGCAGTCTCATCGGCAGCGCTTGCTACAGGAAGCGCCTTGATGTCATCAAGTGTCAACGTGCCGTAGCGGTTAAGCCGCTTGTGTTCAGGCGCGATTTTGCCAGTGCGGTTCTGGAATTGCCAAGGCGGATCAGCCAAGATGGTCTTGAATTTCCGGCCTGCGACGAAGCTCGAAAAATTATCTATCGCGGATGCATTTGTCATGGTCAATTGAGTACGAGGATCATAGGGTCAACCGCAAGAATACTGTATGCAGATCCATGCTGCAACAGTTTTCTTCAATTGATCAGATTTTGTCTGAACTTTAGAACAACCTGAACACCAGCGGAATCAGCAGCGCCGCCAGCACCACCTGCAGGCCCAGCGCCAGCCCGGCGTAGGCGCCTGCATCGGCATTCACCTGCAACGCGCGCGCCGCGCCAATGCCGTGGGATGCGGTGCCTAAAGCGAAGCCGCGAGCGGCCCATCCGGCACTGTCTTTGGGGATGCGCAGCGCATCAAACAAATATTTGCCAAACAGCGCGCCCACCATGCCGGTGACCACCGCAAACACGGCTGCCAGCGCAGGAATGCCGCCAATCTTGTCGGCAATGCCCATGGCCACCGGCGCGGTGACTGACTTGGGTGCAAGCGACACCAGCACGTCAAGCGGCAGGCCCGCCGCCCAGCCCAGCGCCAGTGCCGACCCGCTGGATGCAGTGCCGCCGACCAACGCGGCCAGCAGCAGCCGGCCCCAGCGCTGGCGCAATTCCGCGCGGCGCTGCCACAGCGGCCAGGCCAGCGCCACCA
Organism: Comamonadaceae bacterium; assembly: GCA_043758475.1. Lineage (GTDB taxonomy): Bacteria > Pseudomonadota > Gammaproteobacteria > Burkholderiales > Burkholderiaceae_C > JANYCG01. The sequence goes on from JAYVNK010000298.1 coordinate 8,709, forward strand.
CGGCGGGGCCAAGCAGGAAATGGATGAACTGCGCGCCGGCAAAGTAGGTGGGGTACGAGACGCCTGTGGCGAGCATCACACCGGCCAGCACCACCACCGTCCACAGCACCGGGTTGGCCCACGGGGCTTGCTGCACGCGCGCGTAGAACGCCTGCGCCAGCACGTAGACCACCAGGGTGGCGGTCAGGCCAAACAGGGGCGTGGCCGCGAGGTAAACCCATAGCTCTACAAATTTAGGCATCGCCTGCCTTATTGCCCGTCCAGTGCAACACCAGCGCCGTGACGCCCAAGCCGATCAGGGTTGAGAAAATCAGCACGCCCAGCATGCGCCCGCCAAAGCGGTTCAGCAAATCCAGATGCGTCATCACGCCCACGCCTACGGGCACAAACAGCAGCGACAGATGGGAAAGAAGGAAGTCGGCGCACACGGCGACCGGCTCGCGCACCGCAGGCCAGCGCAGCGCCACCACCAGCAACAGCATGCCCATCACCGGCCCGGGGAAAGGCAGCGACAGCCCGCGTGACAGCAGCTCGCCCGCCGACTGGAATGCCAGCAGCCACGCCAGGCCGCGAAGACCTTGCATCAGCCCAGCACCTCACCAAACGGACGAGCCTCCAGACGCAGGGACAGCGCCATCTTCAGAAACGGGGCAGATCGGGGTGGCTTATCTGCCCGCCGCGCACCAGCATCCGGCCATATTCCGCACAGCGTTGCAGCGTGGGGATGACCTTGCCGGGATTGAGCAAACCCTTGGGATCGAACGCGCGCTTCACGCCAAACATCTGCTCGTTCTCGGCGGCTGAAAACTGCACACACATGCTGTTGAGTTTTTCCACGCCCACGCCGTGCTCGCCCGTCACCGTGCCGCCCATGGCAACGCTGGTTTCCAGAATCTCGGCGCCAAACAGCTCGCAGCGGTGCAGCTGGTCAGCATCATTCGCGTCAAACAGAATCAGCGGATGCAGGTTGCCATCGCCCGCGTGGAACACGTTGGCGCAGCGCAAGTTGTACTTCTTTTCCATCTGTGCAATCGCCATCAAGATGTCGGCCACGCGCTTGCGTGGAATGGTGGAATCCATGCACATGTAGTCGGGGCTAATGCGGCCACTGGCCGGGAAGGCGTTTTTGCGGCCACTCCAGAATTTCAGGCGCTCGGCCTCACTCTGGCTCACGGCAATGGCCGTAGCGCCGCAGCGTTGCAGCACCTCACTCATGCGGCCAATTTCTTCTTCCACTTCTTCCACCGTACCATCGCTTTCGCACAGCAAAATGGCGGCGGCTGTGAGGTCGTAGCCCGCGTGCACATAGTCTTCTACGGCAGCCGTCATCGGCTTGTCCATCATCTCCAGCCCGGCCGGGATGATGCCTGCCGCAATCACTGCCGCCACCGCATCGCCTGCTTTGCGCAAGTCGTCAAAGCTGGCCATGATGCAGCGCGCCAGTTGCGGCTTGGGGATGAGCTTGACGGTGACCTCGGTGGTGACGGCCAGCATGCCCTCGCTGCCAATCACCACCGCCAGCAAATCATAGCCCGGCGCGTCCAGCGCGTCGCTGCCAAAGGTGACCGCGTCGCCTTCCATGGTGAAGCCTTTGACCTTGAGCACGTTGTGCACCGTCAGCCCGTATTTAAGGCAATGCACCCCGCCCGAGTTTTCAGCCACGTTGCCGCCGATGGTGCAGGCAATCTGGCTGGACGGGTCGGGCGCGTAGTACAGGCCATGCGGCGCAGCGGCTTCGCTGATGGCCAGGTTGCGCACGCCACCCTGCACCACCGCCGTGCGGCTGATCGGGTCAATCTTGAGAATCTTGTTGAACTTGGCCAGGCTCAACGTCACGCCCAAAGCGTGCGGCATGGCCCCGCCCGACAGGCCCGTGCCGGCCCCGCGCGCCACCACCGGCACATTGAGGGCGTGGCAGGTTTTAAGGACTGCCTGCACTTGGGCATAGGTCTCGGGCAGCACCACCATCAGTGGGCGCTGGCGGTAGGCGGTGAGGCCATCGCACTCATAGGGCGTGGTGTCCTCGCTCTGCCAGAGCATGGCGTGCTTGGGTAAATGGGGCTCCAGTCCTTTCAGTATTTGGCTTAGCAGCTCTGTTTTTTGAAGCGACTGCTGCTGTGCAGGGGAGACGGGTGCGTTCATGCGGTGATGCCTGGTGAAGCGTAGGAAGATCAATTGGATGCGCTGGAGGCCCTACTTTACGCCAGTACAATCCCCTGCCGTTTGGGATAGTCTTTTGTCGCAGCCCTGTACCCAGCCCTATACCCAGCCCTGTTCCCCCTGTTTGTCCGAGCATTTGTAAAAAGAGGTGAGACCTTGTCCGAGCGTTCCCAAGTGCTGATGCAGTACCTGCTGCCCAAGCAGGCCATCACCGCGTTTGGCGGCGTGGTGGCTGGCGGTCAATGGGGCAACGCCACCACCCGCATCATCCGCTGGTTTGTAGGCAAATACAGCGTGAACATGGCCGAGGCGGCCAACCCCGACATTGCCAGCTACGCCAGCTTCAACGACTTCTTCACCCGCGCCCTGAAACCCGGTGCCCGCCCGCTGGCCCCGGCCGATCTGGTCTGCCCGGTGGACGGCGCGATCAGCCAGTTTGGCAAGATCGAGCGCGACCAGATTTTTCAGGCCAAGGGGCACCACTATTCAACCACCGCGCTGGTCGGCGGCGACGCAGCCTTGGCCGCGCAGTTGTCGGACGGCCACTTCGCCACGCTGTATTTGAGCCCGCGTGACTACCACCGCATCCACATGCCATGCGATGCCGTGTTGACGCGCATGATTTATGTGCCGGGCGACCTGTTCTCGGTCAACCCCACCACGGCGCGTGGCGTGCCAGGGCTGTTTGCGCGCAATGAGCGCGTGGTGTGCGTGTTTGAATCGGCCAGCCCCGCTGTCAAAGGCTCGTTTGTGCTGACGCTGGTGGGGGCCACCATCGTCGGCAGCATGGCTACCGTCTGGCACGGCGTGGTCAACCCGCCGCGGGGTGGCGCAGTGCGCGAATGGCGTTACGATGATGTGGAGGCGAGTGATGGCGGTGCTGCGCCGCCTGCCTTCAAACAGGGTGATGAAATGGGCCGATTTTTGTTGGGCTCTACTGTGGTGATGCTGTTCCCCAAAGGCGACTTGCAGTTCAACCCGGCGTGGGCCAGCGGCGGCGCGATCCGGCTGGGTGAGGCGATGGCCGGCACGGCGCGCAATTGATTGCTGTGGCAAAATTTGCTGGCCAGTTGTCGAATTTTTTCCGCATTTTTGCTGAATAATTGCCAATAGCTGATGAAATCGGCCTCTAGCCCTTGTGCAATATGCATAATAAGCTATTGAAACTATAGTATTCTGAAAGTTTGCCCGCCATGCTCCACGCCCAGAAGTACAACGATCTGCTGCTGTCCACCGACGGCCCCATCACCACCATCACGCTGAACCGCCCCGACAAGCGCAACGCATTGGCCATGCCGATGATTCTGGAGTTGACGCGGGCGTTCAATGAGGTCGGAAACACCGAAGCACGCGGCGTCATCCTGGCCGCCAACGGCCCGGTGTTCAGCTCGGGCCACAGTTTTCACGACATGGCAGGCGTCACCTTGCGCCAAGCCCGTGAGCTGTTTGACGTCTGCATCCGCATGATGGACGCGCTGCAGGCCATGGCGCAGCCAGTGGTTGCCAAAGTGCATGCGCTGGCCACGGCGGGCGGCTGCCAGCTGGTGGCCAGTTGCGACCTGGCCGTGGCGGCAGACACAGCGTCGTTCGCCATTCCCGGCGGCAAGACTGGCCAGTTTTGCCACACGCCGCTGGTGGCGGTGGCGCGCAACATGGGCCCCAAGCGCGCGCTGGAAATGGCCATGACCGGCGACCCGATCGACGCCGCCACTGCGGCGCAGTGGGGCCTGATCAACCGCTGTGTGCCCGCCGACCAGC
>JAYVNK010000299.1:0-4150 GCA_043758475.1 Comamonadaceae bacterium
CTAAGCAAAATGCGGCCCCCTCGGGGGGCAGGGAGCCACACGCGGTGTGCGACCGTGGGAACCATATCAACTGGCGTCGAAGCAAGTGGAAGAGGTAATAACGGCGGATGCGCTGGCACCGAATTTGCTGCCATCGCTCAGGGTGGCCACAACCCACACGTCCTGGCTTGCGGCCAGGCGCAGCCGGGTTGAAAAAACAAACTGGGTCTGCGGCTCAGCCAGGCGCAGCTTGAGCGCCCGTGTGTTGGGGTTCTCGGGCAAAAACACCTCAACGCCCACAACCTTCAATCCTGCGGGTGCGTTGACGCTGGCCTGCAGGGGCACGGACGCACCGCTGTCGGGCGTGCGGGCCAGGTCCAGCGCGATGCCATCGGCCTTGAGGTTCATCGCCAGGAGCTGTGCGCCGGTGACGTTGAAGCCCTGCGCCCGCGCCGGTACTGCGACAAAAAATGGCGCGAGCAGCGATGCAAACGTCCGCGCGGACATCGACCCAAACACTGACTTTGCGGCCAGCCGCAGGTACTTGCGCCGGGGCTGCGGACTGCGGGCTGGACGAGGCATGTCGGTCATCGGATTAGCCTTTGTCAGCGCAGGGTTTGCAGGGCCGCCACCACGTGGTCGATGTCTTCAGCGCTGAGCAAGGGCTGTGACAGCATGGGCGAGTTTGTACCCTGGGTAGTGCCAAACGGTGGCATCAGCGAATTGGGCTTGATAAGGCGCGCATCAGTGACCCACTGGCGCAATTCCTGCGCGCTGTAACGCGCGCCCACCTGGTGCAGCGTGGGTGCGAACGTGCTGGCCGGGCCACTGGCGCCCGGCATGCTGTGGCACACCACACAGTTGCCGGCTGAGCCCGCCGCCATCAGGCGAAAGCCGCGCTCGGCTGAGCCCTGCGCCCAAGCCGCGCCGACCGCCATGCCGCAATACAGGGCGAAGGCCATCAATGGCAAGCGGATTTTTTCTGCAGGCCCAGCGCATAGATTCATGGCAAGCGTGCGCGTCGCGGGTGGAGGCGACACCATGGGGTTGGTTGACTGTTTCATTGCGGAACATCTGAACCTGATTGTGTCATCGTCCGACGTTGCCTGCCAGACTGCGGTGACGGCAGGATTGACAGCCGCAGTGAGGGCCATCGTGCGGACCGGTGGCGCATGCAACAGAAGGTGCCGTGCCCGCCAGCACAGTTACTTCTGTTGCCAGAGGTCACCCGGGCGCAGGTTGCCCGGTGCCGCCAATCGGGTGCGTGCCGCCGCGTCGCCCATCAAGGTCGCACGCCACCAGTCGGTGGTGATGGCAGCCACCAGCGCATGGTGTGCGCCCTGCAGTTCGCGCGTCACCGCCTCGCGCGGCACAATTTCCACCGCCCGGCCAGTCTGCCCGCCGAACGTCATATGGTCTGCGTCCTGCAATACAAGATGGGCTTTGCTGCCAGGCGGCAGGGCTGCAAACACCGCCGCGCGGCGTTCAGGCGTTGCCCCCGTGCCTGCCACATCGCCATCACGCGTGCCGGTAACCGACAGCAGCGGGCGCGTCATGGGCTCAAACGCCTGCCCGGGGTCTCCGGCTGCGGGGGTCGAGGCAGACAATGCGCTTCACGAGGCTAGCCGTGGCTCTTGGACGCCTTCAAACTTCGGGTAGCGCTGGCCTGCCATTCACCAAGGTGGTGATGACACCAAATGAATGGCCACACAGGCCCACCTGCGCAGTCCGCACCGTGCCCCAGCGGCCCTGGTGGGCGCCGTGCCTGCGGCCCATCTCATCCAGCACAAAACCCACGTCGCGCAGGCGCGCCAGCAGTTGCGACGCGCTGCCCACTGAGCGCAGCCCGGTCTTGTCGTTGAAAGATGAAGCCACGCTGCGAACGGCCGCCAAGTCGCTGCCTGCATGTTGCAAATGCAGCACTGCAAACCCCGCCGTTACCCACGCCTCTCCCCACAGCGCTGACTTGGGTATTGCGGGCCATGGGGTTTCTAAGTGAATATTGGGTAAAAAATAATACGCTATATTATTAATAGCTAACTATATATGTGGGACTGAGGCTAAATGGTAATTTGACTGTCAATTCGGTAAAAACCGCCCACAAACCGGTCAAGACCCGGTCAAACCGGCCTTCAGGCCGCTGTCATGCCTCGCAGGCACCCTTTGGCAGCCGGGCAGGATGTCGCAAGCGCCCGCGCCAAATCGGACAGCCTTCGTTCACCTCGCGCCAGGCGCAGCAGCACGGCAGGGTGGGTTTTGGCATCGGGCGCGATGCAGTGCGCGCCATTTTGTACCGCTGCGCGAATCAGAAAAATTGCCATCTGACCCCCATTCCCTACAACGCGCCTGAACGATCACTGCTTGAACGTAATCTGTTGCGGCAAATCCACCATGACCGGCTGCCCCGGCACCGTGCACCCCGTATCGCAACATTTGCCTGGCTGCCTGACTTTGGTGATGGCGCGTGCGGGGTCGTGCGGCCGTGCGGCTGCCGAGCCATCGGCTGCCACGCCGCGCTCCAGCAAACGCTCGACCAGCTCGACCTTGCTGCCAATGGGGTAGTTGCGGTAAATCTCCTGTTTCATGGCCGCCGGTGAGCCACCGCCGTGCATGCTGATCACGCTGTACCAGCCGCCCTGGTAGCCTGCTGTCAGGTCTTCGATGAAGCGGGCAGTCTGGATGCGCTGCTCGTACGGCACGTCGGGGTTGGCGCGCAGCACTTCGCTTAATTTTGCAGCGGTCTCGGGGTTATGGTCCTCGTCCGGGCCGGGCAGGGCGACGATCAGCCCGCCGCTCACATAATGCGCGATGCGGTGCATGTCGTAGATTTTGGTGGCCAGCAACAGCTTGCCAATGTTGCTGAACACCGGGTCGGGCATGAAAGTTTTGCTGTGTTCATCAGCCTTGCCGTAGACGCTGGCGGCCACGCCGCAGGCAAAGAAACTCTCGGTGATGGTGATGAGTTCGACCATCTGCTCTCGCAGGTGGGTTTCCTTGCCGGGGTCGAAACCATTGGCCTCGCACATCAGCGCGCCCGCGCCAATCAGCAAATCGCCAAAACCGGCGCGTGCACCGATGCAGGTGTGGCGGTGGTGGGTGGCGTAACTGTAGGTGAGGTGGCCGCTGTGTTCCCATTCACCAGCGTAGAACACGTGTTCCTGCGGCACGAAGACTTTATCGAACATGCAAACTGCGGTGCTTTGGCCATATTTGGACGAGAACAAGGCGGCGCCATGCTCCAGTTTTTCACCGGGGCGGCCAGCCGGGCGGGCGACGATGGTCAAGCCTGGTGCATCAATCGGCACGGCGCAGCATACCGCGAAGTCGGCGTCTTCTTTGCCCATGTTGCGGCAGGGCATCACCAGCAGCTCGTGCATGTACGGGGCGCCGGTGACGATGGCTTTGGTGCCGCTGATCACAATGCCGCGCTTGCCGTTGTGCACTGCATTGCGCTGGACGATGTGCAGGTAGGTATCGACATTGGCCTGCTCATGCGGGCGCTTGCTGCGGTCGCCCTTGGCGTCCGTCATGGCGATGCCGAGGGTCAGGTCCTGGTCCTGAACGCGGTGCAGGTAATCGATGAAGCGGGCGGTGTTCTCGGTGGTGCCGCGTGCGTCGTCAATCCGGGCCGATACCTGACCAATCGCGTTCATGGCGTCGTGTGTCAAATAGCGCTGCGCGCAGCCGGTTTCCTGGCACACCAGGCGAACCGCTTCGAGCTTGTTGAGCAAATCGCCGCTGCTCATGTTGATGTGGGTCAGCCGGTTCACGGTCTTGCCGCTGGTGTGCTGCACCGCCGTCATGATGGGCGCGTACTGGGGTTTGAGCGCGTAGTCGTAGGTCAGCGCGATGGCGTTGATGCCGGGCTGCAAAGCGCGCTCGTCAGCCACACTGGCCACCAGTCGGCCATCGACGAACACGCGCGGCTTGTAGCGGCGCAGCGATTCACGGAAGTCGTTGCCGGACATCAATGTGGGGGGCAGGGCGGTGGAGGTGTTCATGGTGTGACTGCAGGATCAAATGGAAATTACACTGTATCTGACAAATCTATACCCTGAATCCGTGAGCCGATGACCTGCCCGCCCAATATTCGTTTGATTTTCCCGTTGATATTCAATTTTGTTACAAGTTTCGGCCACCGCCATGCCTCAAATCCCTCAAACCACAGGAT
>JAYVNK010000300.1:0-4148 GCA_043758475.1 Comamonadaceae bacterium
CAGTTTTGCCCTTGTGCCCGTACCAAACACAAGGATTCGCTGGCGCACCATCGACTGGGAGGTGGAGTGGGCTGCGTACACCCGGTGCACCAGCACAATCACAATGCTGGCAACGACCGAGAAAGCGAACAGTTTTTTGTCGCCCAAGGTCAGAGGCAGCAGGCGAAAAATCCCATACGCCAACACCAGCGTCAATAACAGCGACAGCACCGCCCGGGCGCGGGATTGCCCGACTGAGCGGTTGTGAACGCGCTGGTAAAACCCCAAGCCCGAGTTGATCGCCAGCATGCCGGTTGCGAGTAAAAAAGCGCAGGCCAAAGCCACTGACGCGCCAGCGGCTAGATCATTCACCTGCCACATGATGGATAGCACCACAGTCGCCACCACCAGCCCCAGGTCAAAAAAGACTTGTAGCAGGGTTCGCCTGTGAAGGTAATGACTAAAAATCTTGATCAAATCGTGGCTCCCAATTGCTGACCCTGATGCTGTGGCTCCGATCCCCGGGCCTCAAAAGGCAAGCTTGTCGATGGTACACGTCTGCAAGCCGCGCCACGGCGGGTTAAACCAAAATCTCAAGGCAGGGCGGATGGCCCAAAAATCCCTGGGGGCTGGCGCTTGCGCCATAGGCACCAGACTGGAAAACGACGACCAAGTCCCCCTCATCAGCCACTGGCAACTCCATGCGATCAGCGAGCAAATCCAGCGGCGTGCACAGGGGACCCACGACGGACGCCACCTCTTTGGCCAGAGACCCCACCCGGTTGCCGACGGTCACCGGGTAGTTTTTGCGGATAACCTGCCCAAAATTGCCAGACGCGGACAGATGGTGGTGCAACCCACCGTCGGTCACCAGGTAGACTTGGCCGCGCGACACTTTGCGGTCAACAACACGGGCAACATAGACCCCTGCTTCTCCCACCAGGTACCGCCCCAGCTCGATCACAAACTCTGCTTCGGGCAATTCGGTTTTGGCGCGCAAGACCAGGCGCTCCAGGTTTTCACCAATCGGCGCAAGGTCCAGCCTTTTTTCTCCTGGGAAGTACGGAATGCCAAACCCACCGCCCAGATTCAGGAATTTAACGGGCATGGGCGCATGCTCGGCCAAGCGCACCGCCAAATCGTAAGACTTTTGCTGTGCCACGCAGATAGAGTCTGCACGCAGATTTTGCGAGCCCGCATACAGGTGAAAACCTTCAAACGCCAGACCAGCCCGGCCAACTTGTGCCAGCAGCTCGGGCATCAACTCCACGTCCACGCCAAACTGCTTGGGACCTCCGCCCATTTTCATACCCGAGCCCTTGAGCTCGAAGTCAGGGTTCACTCGCACCGCCACCCTCGCTGGAAGGCCAATCTGGCTGGATATCGCCTGCAGGGATGCCACTTCGCGAAACGATTCGATGTTGATCAGTACGCCTGAAGCAACTGCCTGGCGCAATTCGGCATCGCGCTTGCCAGGCCCGGCAAAGCTGACTTCCTGCGGATTCGCGCCGGCGTCCAGCGCAACTTTCAGCTCACCCGCCGATGCCACATCAATACCATCCACCAGCCCTGCCATGAATCCGACCACGGCCGGCATCGGGTTGGCCTTCATCGCGTAATGAAGCTTGACGCTTTCAGGCAGGATTTCGCGCAGATTTGCGACACAGCGCCGCAGCAACGAGCGGTCATACGCGTAAAACGGCGTTTGCCCTACTCTTTCTGCGAGAACAGACAGGCGCTGTCCGCCCACAAGCAGTTGCCCCTCGCTCACGGCGAACTGGTTCATGGGCTCATGCACGGGCAGCAGACGTTCAGGGACTGACATAGGTTTCCATAGGACTTTAAATTTTGCAGCACACTGGAGCGCTTGCGTTGCGCGCGCTACGTGGTTCGCTCACGCAGAATGCCGGGCCAGCCATTCCGATGACAGTAGCTTACGGTCGATTTTGCCATTGGGATTGCGCGGCAGTGGACCGCTCACAATCTCGATGCCCGCAGGCACCATATAGGCAGGCATGCGAGATTTGCATTCGGAAAACAGGTCATTTATGTCCATGGCCCTTGTGGGTACTGCATAAGTAGCTATTACATGTATAGCATGCCCCAAAACCGGGTGATCCACCCCAAAAGCCACACATTCGCCCACCAGTTGGGTGGCGTACAAAATCTCTTCTACCTCTGTCGGGCTCACGCGGTAGCCAGAGGTCTTCATCATTTCATCGCGACGGCCTATGAAATACAGAAATCCTTCGGCATCCTGGCGCACCGTGTCGCCTGAAAAAACCGCGTATTCGGGCAGTTGCAGGCCAGGCTGCCTGCCTGGCGCGTCGGCAGCCAGTAACCTATACCGCTCGGCTGTTTTCTCGGCATCGTTCCAGTAACCCATCCCTACCAAGGCACCCCGGTGCACCAGCTCGCCCGGCTCCTCCGGGGCGCAGGCGGAGCCATCTTCCCGCAGCACCAGGATTTCTGCATTGGGAATCGCCTTGCCAATCGAATCCGGTCGGCGGTCGACTTCGTCCGGCGGCAAATACGTGGAGCGGAAAGCTTCCGTTAGCCCGTACATTAAAAATGGCTTGGCTTTGGGCACCCTTTGCCGCAGCAAATTCAAGGTTTCGCGCGGCATGCGCCCGCCCGTGTTGGCAAAATAACGCAGGTGGTCGTTGATGGCGGAAGGCCAGTCCAATTGCGCCAACTGGATGTACAAGGGAGGCACCGCTGTAAGCCCGGTGACCTTTTCGCGCTCCATCGCCTTGAGCACATCGCGCGGCATCAAATAATTGAGCAACACCACCCGCGCGCCCGTGTGAAACGCCGTGGTGAGCTGGCTGAATCCCGCGTCAAACGACAGCGGCAGCGCCGCCAGCAAAGTGTCCTGAGCGGTATTTTCAAGGTAAGACGCCACGCTTTTTGCACCGGCCACCATGTTGCGGTGGGACAGCACCACGCCTTTGGGTTTGCCGGTGCTGCCTGAGGTGTACAGGATGGCCAGCATGTCGGTGTCGATCACCCGATGGCCGCTGCGGGCCGAGATTTGGAGAACATTTGGCCAGATAGTCTTTGTCCAATGAGCCTTGAAAGCTATTAAATTTGCAGCAATGACTTCCGTGGGTACCGTGGCACCTGCGGCGTCAGTGACGATCACGTGGCGCAAGTCGGAGCAGTCTGCCAGCGTGTCTTGCATCAGCGCCAAGCGTTCTGGCGACGTGACCAGCACGCGTACTTTGCAGTCGCGCAGAATGAAAGCCACCTGCTCTGGCTTGAGTAGCGGATTGACCGGTACAAACACACCGCCAGCCGCCGGAGCGCCAAAACTGGCGATGACCGTCTCAAAGCGCTTTTCAAGATAAATGGCAACCCGCTCGCTGCGACGCAACCCCAAACCTACCAAGCCAGACGCAAACTGAAGGACGCTGTCATTCAGCTCGCTGTAACTCAAATGCGCGGTGCCACTGGTCAACGCGGTAGCGTCTGGAGTGCGCTGTGCCGCGAAGGAAATGAGTTCTGGCAGGAGTGTGGATTCGATCATGGCGCTTCAAAATAGGCTGCTGCGAATGGAAAAAACCTGTGAATGAAAAGTATCTCACAGGCGGCACGGCCCATTGAACCCTAAAATGCCCCCACTCGGGCGATGTGCCTGTTGGTGGGAGATTGACTTGGATGTGATGAAAGAAACGCTTCGTGTACTTGACGAGGTCCTCAGTTTGAACGGGCGATCGGCTTCGTTTACCCGCGACACACCTTTGCTGGGTGCGATTCCCGAGCTGGACTCAATGGCCGTCGTCACACTAATAACTACATTGGAAGAGCGGTTTGGCATTGTTGTAGACGACGATGATATTGATGGCTCGACATTTTCTACAGTTGCTGCACTTGTAGACTTTGTCATCGAAAAACTGGCCGCCTGACGGCTAACCTCTAAAGTCAGATTTTTTTGAATCTCGATTCGTTCAAGGGCGCATGATGCCATTGCATATTTCGTACGGTTCCTCGACGGTATCCTTGCCCAGCGGAAAATCAAGTCTTTGGTGCCGATACCCCCAGTGATTCCAAAGCCCATTCGAAATGAAGATCTATCTGACGTTTGACGTGGAAATCTGGTGCGACGGTTGGAAAGATTTAGACACCCGTTTTCCTGCCCACTTTGACCGGTATGTTTACGGTCGTTC
>JAYVNK010000301.1:0-4144 GCA_043758475.1 Comamonadaceae bacterium
TGATCGGCGGTTCAGCGCCCATTCGAGTTCACGCTCTTGCCACAGTTGAAGGCAGTTCGAACTACCCTGGACTGGCTGAATTTAATTAAAACCCTGAACGGATTCCCATCTTCGCAAGATCGTACTGCGTTTGCATGTGCAGCTATGATTCTGCGCTGCCCCCCAGCGCAGCAGCCAAGCGCACCGCCATATCGGCGCTGACGCCGTTTTTGCCGTTTAGCACGTTTGACAGCGTAACCCGGGTCACGCCAATGCGCTGCGCGAACGCGGTTACCGTATTGCCGGTGCCTGTGAATACGCCATCCCTCAATACTTCGCCAGGGTGAGGGGGGTTGAACATCCGAGTCATAGTGGCTCCTTTTTTGCTTCCGGATTGAGTTATCAGATTTGACTACCAGGTTGCTATGTTCGCTCATTATCCGGGCTCGAGCGTATTCATTGCAATTGCTTGTAACGCAAGCAGAGGATCGCCGCAAATCAGGTGAATGTTCTTTGGTAGGGCGTGGTTATAGTGACTTGGGACAGCGGCGCGTGTCAAGGTTCCTTTTCGTCAAAAATGGACGAACAATGTTCATTTTGGACAAAACTACTGTTTTATGGCATCCCACCGCCCGGCCAGATTCTTGAGCAACTGCGTGATCGCTCCCAGCCTGCGGTTTTGCACATCCAGCAGCGTGCGCTCGGCACTCAGTGCGGTTGCCTGCGCGGTGACCACATTGAGGTAACTCACCGTGCCGGCCTTGTACTGGTTGTTGGTGATCTCAAGGTTGCGCTGGGCGGCGGCCAGGGCGTCGGTTTGCAACACGATTTCTTCTTGCAGGCTGGCGGCGATAACCAAGTTGTCTTCTACCTCCTGCAGCGCAGTCAACACGGTTTGGCGGTAACTGGCGCTGGCCTGGTCCAGGCTGGCGCGTGCGGAGTCTTCTGCGCTTTTGCGTGCGCCGCCATCAAACATCGTTGCGGCCAGCGCAGGCCCCAGAGACCAGAAAAGGTTGGGGGCGGAAATCAGTTGCGCCAAATCACTCCCACGGAAGCCCGCGTTGGTGGACAGCGTGACGGCCGGAAAGAAAGCGCTTTGCGCCACGCCGACTTGCGCGTTGGCAGCAGCCACGCGGCGTTCTGCGGCGGCGATGTCGGGGCGTCGCTCGATCAGGCTGGCGGGCAATTGCACCGGGATGTTGGGTACCTGCGGCAGTGCCGCTGTGCGGGGCAGCGTGAGCAATGCGGAGGGCTTGCCCAGCAGGGTGGCCAGTGCGTGCTCCAGCTGGGCGCGGCTGCTGTTGGCCTCTACTAGCAGGGCCTGTGTGGATTTGAGCTGGGTTTGCGCCTGGGCTACGTCTGCAGCGGACGAAACACCGGCGGTGTAGCGGTTTTGTGTCAGCTCCAGCGAGCGCTGGTAGGCGGTGACGGATCTTTCAAGCAACGCGGCTTGCGATTCGGCGGCGCGCAATGAAAAGTAGGTTTGCGTGAGCACCGCCTGCACGGACAGCCGGGCTGCGGCCAGGTCGTCTGCGCTGGCTTGCAGCCGGGCCTCGGCGCTGCTCACATTGCCTGACACGCGGCCCCACAGGTCAAGCTCCCAGCTCGCGTTGGCTGCAGCCGAATACGATCTGTTGGTGGCCGCGCTGCCTGGAACTGCGCTGAGGGAGCCCCCTGCGCTGGCACCCACCGTGGGCAACAGCCCGGCGCGGCTGCTGCCCAGTACGGCACGCGCCAACTGAACCTGCGCGACCGACGACTTGAGGTTTTCATTGCCGACGATGACTTGCTTTTGCAGGTCGTTAAGCGTGGGGTCGTTGAACAGCAGCCACCAGTCATCGGGGACTTCCGATGCGTTCGGGCGGGCGGCTTTCCAAACGCCAGATTCCTTGAAAGCGGCGGACACGTCGATGGTCGGCTTTTGGTAGGGCGGGGGTGTTGCGCAGCCGGTGACCAGCAAGGCGATGGCGAGAAACGGCGTTGCAAGCGAAAGCGTCACAAACGGCTGCCTTGCAAGCCGGTGTGTTGCGGGGATCAAGTTAAATTCTTTCATCGTGTTTTTGTGCCTGGGTACCAGCCCTCTGCCGCCAGCGGCAGAGGGAATGTCTTCGCAGACGGCTTGCGGGCGAACCCACGGGCCACGGCAGCCCGCATGCGGTCCATCAGCACAAACACGACCGGCGTGGTGTACAGCGTGAGAAGCTGGCTCAAGATCAATCCACCCACCACGGCAATGCCCAGCGGCTGGCGCAGCTCGGCACCGTCGCCGCCGCCCAACAGGGATGGCGCAGCCAGCGGAACAGCCCCAAATATGGCGGCTACCGATGTCATGAGGATCGGCCGAAAGCGCAGCTGGCACGCCTTGTAGATGGCCTGGGACGCCGTCATGTGCCCGACGCGTTGGCGCGAGATCGCAAAGTCAATCATCATGATGGCGTTTTTCTTGACGATGCCAATCAGCAGAATCACGCCGATGAAGGCGATGATGGAAAGCTCGGTGTTGAACATCATCAGCGCCAGCAGCGCACCCACGCCGGCCGAGGGCAATGTGCTCAAAATCGTGATGGGGTGAATCAAGCTTTCGTACAAAATGCCCAGCACCAGGTAGATGGTGATCAGTGCCGCCAGAATCAGCAAGGGCTGCGTGTCCAGCGACTGCGCAAACGCCCGCGCCGTTCCCTGGAACGTGCCGCGCACCGATACCGGCACGCCCAGCTCGGCCACGGCGTTCTGCACGGCGGCGGTAGCTTCTGACAGCGACACGCCCGCCGGCAGGTTGAAGCTGATGGTAGACGCGGGCGTACCGCTCTGGTGGTTGACCGATAGCGGCGTGTTGGTCAACTCCAGCCGCGCAAACGCGCTTAAGGGAACGCGCGCGCCGGTGTTGGAGATGAAGAACAGGTTGCGCAGCGACTCCGGGTTTTGCAAATACTCGGGGGCCAGTTCCATCACCACGCGGTACTGGTTGAGCGGGTTATAGATCACGCCCACCTGGCGCTGGCCAAAGGCGTTGTTGAGCGTGGTGTCGATGGTGCGCACCGTCAGGCCCATGCGCGTAGCGGCGTCGCGGTCAATCACCAGGGAGGTCTGCAGCCCCCGGTCTTGCTGGTCGGTGTTCACGTCAACGATTTCGCTCAAACCCATCATGGCGCGGCGGATGCGCGGGTCCCAAATGCGCAGGTCTTCCAGGTCGTCGGCCTGCAGCGTGTACTGGTACTGCGCGTTGGCCTGCCTGCCGCCAATGCGGATGTCCTGCACCGGCACCATGAACAGGTTGGCCCCGGGCTCCTTGGCCAGCTTGGTGCGCAGGCGGGCCACCACCTGGTCAGCCGACGCATCGCGCTCTGACAAAGGTTTGAGCGACATGAACATCTGCGCGCTGTTGCGTTGCGATCCGCCCGTGAAGCCTGTCACATGCTCCACGGCGGGGTCGCTGCGCACGATCATCAAAAACCGGTCCAGGCGCTGCTGCATGGCCTGGAACGACGTGGCCTGGTCGGCCTGGATGAAGCCGATGACACGCCCCGTGTCCTGTTGCGGAAAAAAGCCTTTGGCGATTGCCCCGTAAAGATAGACGTTGAGCCCCACCACGGCAAAAAACACCAGCAGCGTCACGGGCTGGTGGCGCAAGGCCCAGGCCAGCGAACGGCGGTAGCCGCGCATGACCCATTTGGCAAATCTGTCAATCGCCCGTGCCAGCCTTGACGGCACCACATCTTTCGGCGGAGCCTTCAGCAGCAGCGCGCACATCATCGGCGTGGTGGTCAGCGACACCACCATCGACACCAAAATCGCCGCCGACAACACCACGGCAAATTCACGGAACAGCCGCCCCACAATGCCGCCCATCAGCAATATGGGAATGAACACGGCGATGAGCGACAGGCTGATGGACACCACGGTAAACCCGATCTCGCGCGCGCCCAGCAGTGCTGCCTGCAACGCGCTTTTGCCGCGCTCCATGTGCCGCGTGATGTTCTCCAGCACCACGATGGCGTCATCCACCACAAAACCGGTGGCGACCGTCAGCGCCATCAAGCTCAGGTTGTTCAGGCTGAAGCCCAGCAGATACATCACCCCAAAGGTACCCAACAGCGAAACGATGGTGGCAATGGCCGGGATGAATGTGGCGCGCGCGCTGCGTAAAAAGGCACTGACCACCAAC
>JAYVNK010000302.1:0-4141 GCA_043758475.1 Comamonadaceae bacterium
TTGCGCTGTATGGCAGCGAACTGGTGGCCGCATGCGTGAAGCATGGCACGCATTATGTGGACATCACGGGTGAGACTTCCTGGGTGCACGGCATGATCGCCCGGCACCACGCGGCGGCCGTGGCCCGTGGCACCCGCATCATTCCGTTTTGCGGCTTTGACTCGGTGCCGTCTGACTTGGGCACGTGGCTCATCACCCAGGCCATGCAGGAGAAATACGGCGAACCGTGCGAGCGGGTGAAGGCCTGCTTCAGCCTGAGGGGCGGCGTCAATGGCGGCACGCTGGCATCAGCGCTCAACTTCATGGGCTCGGACCAGGCCAAGATGCTGGCCGACCCGTTTTTGCTGAGCCCCAGCCTGGCCAAATCATGGCCTGCCCGATCTGCTGCTGGGCACCGGGACCCGACCGGCCCGTCCTATGACGTGGACTTCAAAGCCTGGCTGGGCCCGTTTTTCATGGGTCCCATCAACACCCGTGTGGTGCGGCGCAGTGCGGACTTGCTCACGCCCGCGCGCGGCAAACCGATGGGCTATGCCAAGGATTTTCATTACCAGGAGTACCTGCGCTTCGGCGGCGGGCCGCTCGCAGCAGCAGCGGCAACTGCCCTCAGCGCGGGCATGGCGGCATCGCAATTTGCGATGACCTTGGCACCGGTGCGTGCCTTGGCAGGCAAGCTGGTACCGGGCCCTGGCACGGGCCCGTCGGAGGGCAGCATGAACCGCGGGTCATTCCGCTGCGAACTGGTGGGCAAAAGCGCCAGCGGCCACGTTGTGCGGGGCCGCGTTGCAGACCGGGGCGACCCCGGCAACCGAGCCACCACCAAAATGGTCTGCGAAGCGGCGCTGTGCCTGGCCCTTCAACTTGATGAACTGCCGGGTGGCCGGGCCAAGGGTGGCCTGCTGACGCCGGCCAGTGGCCTGGGGGCCGTCCTGGTGGCGCGCCTGCGAGGCGTTGGCATGACCCTGGAAGCGGCTTGACACCACTGAAAAAACGCTATTCCAATATGAGAAG
The DNA here is from genome assembly GCA_043758475.1 of Comamonadaceae bacterium. Classification (GTDB taxonomy): domain Bacteria; phylum Pseudomonadota; class Gammaproteobacteria; order Burkholderiales; family Burkholderiaceae_C; genus JANYCG01. The sequence goes on from JAYVNK010000302.1 coordinate 1,012, forward strand.
CGTCTGACACGCTTCACCTTTTGACACATTGAAATCGCGCAAACTATGCTGTAATAAATGCTTGCCCGCCGGATCTGAGAACCCTCTGGTAACCCTCGTTTTAGCCCTTCCATTGGCCCTCTTTTTAGCCCTCCTATGACTCTAGCTCTTGCATCCCGCCGCGCCACTGACGCCCTGTCCGAAGATCGCCCGGAACCGGTCCGCGACTTTGCCAGCGACCTGCTGGCTGCGCTGGGCACGGCACCACGCAGCATTGCGCCCAAATATTTTTATGACAATGAGGGCTCGCAGCTATTCGACGCAATCTGCGACTTGCCCGAGTATTACCCGACCCGCACAGAAGTCCAGATATTGAAGGACAGGGCTGGCGAAATTGCCACGCACATTGGCCCCAACGCCGAGCTGGTGGAGTTTGGGGCCGGGTCGCTGACCAAAGTACGGCTGCTGCTGGACGCCATGCAGACGCCCAAGCGCTACATTCCCATCGATATTTCGGGCGAGCATCTCGAATCAGCGGCAACCGCCCTTAAGGCCGACTATCCGCTGCTGCACGTCAAGCCTCTGGTGGCGGACTACACGCAGGCTTTCATGCTGCCTGCGGCGTTGCCAGGATCTGGCCAGCGGGTCGGCTTTTTTCCGGGCTCGACCATTGGCAATTTCACGCCGCCCGAGGCAGTGCAGTTTTTGCGCATGGCGGCCACGGTGCTGCACGGCGGCGCGCTGCTGGTGGGGGCCGATCTGGTCAAAGACCCGGCGGTGCTGCATGCGGCCTACAGCGATGCGCAGGGCGTCACTGCTGCGTTCAACCTCAACTTGCTGGCGCGGGCCAACCGCGAGCTGGGTGCTGATTTTGACCTCGCCCAGTTTGCCCACAGCGCGTTTTACAACGCGCCACTCAAACGTATTGAAATGCACCTGATGAGCCGGGTGCGCCAGGTGGTTCACGTGTGCGGCTGGCGCTTCACGTTTGAAGAAGGCGAAACCTTGCATACTGAAAACTCGCACAAGTTCACCATCGATGGCCTGCGCGCGCTGGCCATCCAGGCGGGCTTCACGCCCGGGCCAGTCTGGACGGATGCGCAGCAGCTTTTCAGCGTGCATTGGCTTCATGCACCCAGGTAGTCTTCCCACCTGAAGGATATTTTTTATGAAAGCCACCTGGAGCGGCGCCGTGATTGCGCAAAGCGACGACACCGTGCTGGTGGAGGGCAACCACTATTTCCCGGCTGAGTCGCTCAACCGGGAATTCACATCTTTCAGCAACCACAAGAGCATGTGCCCCTGGAAGGGCCAGGCCAGCTATTACTCGCTTATCGTCAATGGCAATGTGAATGTCGATGCCGTCTGGTTCTACGACTCGCCGAAGCCCGGGGCTGAAATGGTGCGGGGCAGGGTAGCTTTCTGGAAAGGCGTCAAAATCGAGCCTTGATTCCCTATTGGATCAGCCCGATTTTGATGCCATGACAACTTCTTTTTCGCCACCTGCTTTAGCCAACCCAAACCAGCTTGACGACACCCTGCAAGCGCAGGGCTACGCCGTTCTTGATGCGAACAGTTTTGCGCAACTGGCAGGCGTTGATCTGGCGCAACTCAACGATTTAAAGCCGCAGTGGAACAACCTGCCGCCCGATACTTACTTGAAGGACGGCGGGCGCTACCGCAGGCGTCGGCATTCGTGTTTTGTGGTGAATGGCGGGCAGGTCACGCAGGTGCCGCCTCGCCCGCACTGGCAACCGGTGGAATACAACGCCCTGCACGGCGGCATGCAGCGCTGGTTTGAGCCCATGCTGGCGGGCATGGTCGATCAAGGCGCGTGGCGGCAACTGCTGGCCTGGCTGGGCGAGGTTGCCAGCCAAAATAAATCAACCCAGCCCTGGTTTGTGGAAGCGCACCAGTTTCGCATTGACACCACCGACGGCATTGGCCGCCCCACGCCCGAAGGTGCCCACCGTGATGGCGTGGACCTGGTGGCGGTATTCATGGTTGACCGCGCCGGCATCAAAGGCGGCGAAACGCGTGTGTTTGACGCCGCAGGGCCGAATGGCCAGCGCTTTACGCTGACGCAAAGCTGGTCTGTGCTGCTGCTGGACGATGCGCGCGTGATTCACGAATCTACGCCGATCCAGCCGACTGGGGCCGCAGGGCAGGCAGGCCACCGCGACACGCTGGTGGTGACCTTGCGCCGTGACGGTTTTCAGGGCGAAGCTGGCTGAGATTTTCGGACCGGTGCCAACCCAGTCGCTACACCACACCCCGTTCCCGCAGCGCGGCAATCGCGTCGGCGGCATAGCCCAGCTCCATCAAAATCTCACCGGTATGCTGGCCCAAGGTTGGCGCAGCGTGCCGGTATTGCGCAGGCGTGCCAGACATCTCTACGGGATGCGGTGACAGGGGGAAGGTTCCCTGTAGCCCGGCGAATTCGCGTTGGGTCAACAAACCTGCCGCGTTGATGTGGGGATCGTCCAGCGCCTCTTGCGGCGTGTACACCGGACCTGCGGGAATTTTGGCCTGGGCCAGTGCGGCCAGGACCTCGTCGCGGGTTCGGGTGTCGCACCAGGCAGCCATCACACGGCTGACCTCCAGGCTGTTGTCACCACGCAGCGCGTCGGTGGCAAAACGCGGGTCAGCTTTAAGTTCCGGAGCACCCACCAGATCGCACCAGCGATCAAACATGGCCTGGCCAATCGCCTGGGCCATGACCCAGCCGGTGCGGGTTTTGAACACGTCCCCAGGCGCGCTGGCATAGCCCCGGTTGCCTTGTGGAATGCGGTTGGGCGCGCGCACGGCCTGCTCAATCAGCACCGGATTGTTGAGGATCAGCGCGGTGCGCAGCAGTGAGCCTTCCACCAGTTGCCCCACACCCGACTTTTCTCGCGCCCACAGGGCAGCCAGCACGCCCATGGCGCAGGCCTGGGCGGTTGAAAAATCGACGTAGGTAGCAGCAGCGCGCATCGGCGCATCGGGCAGGCCGGACATGTACATGGCGCCGCTCATGGCCTGACCCACACCATCAAAACCGGGCCGCTGGCTGTAGGGCCCCCCCGGCCCGAACGCGGTAACCGTGGCGAGCACGATTCGCGGATTCAGCGCTGACAAGGTTGCATGGTCCAGCCCCAACTGCTTTAAAGTG
>JAYVNK010000303.1:0-4140 GCA_043758475.1 Comamonadaceae bacterium
CATGAAGGGCTACGCACACACCGAGCCATCCCACACCGCCGTGGCGCAATCCATCGCCAGCGGCGCAGCAGATGTCGGCCTGGGCATTGAGGCGGCAGCCCGGTCCAAGGGCCTGGATTTTGTGCCGCTGCTGCAGGAAAACTACCACCTGGTGTGCCTCAAATCTGCGCTGGACCAGCCCGCCATCCAGGCGTTGCGCCAGTTGCTGCAAGGGCAGGCATGGCAGCAAACGCTGGCTGCCATGGCGGGCTATGCGCCTTCAAACAGCGGCGAGGTTCTGGCGCTGCGCCAGGTGCTGCCGTGGTGGAATTTTAAGAGGAGAAAGAGGCCGTAGCCCTCGTCCCTCGTGCATAATCAGCTATTAAATTTGACATAACGGAAAGTAGTTGCCCGTCAGCCCTTTCGCCAATACCCCGGCATGCGGCGATTGTGCGCCACGGTCAAAATTTCTACCGTGCTTCCCAGCACCGTGAAGAACAGCGAATACGGGTACCTCGGCAAAACGAATTTCCGAATGCCATCCTCGGAGACCTTTGCCCAGCTCAACGGCGAGTGTGAAATAGTGTCTATGGAGTCAAAGACGGTGGTTCTGAATACGTCTGCGGCCAACCGGTTTTTTTTGCGCGTACCACTGAGCAGCCTGCACTATCTCCCGCTCTGCTTCAGGGGAAATTTCAACGGTGTATTCAATCACAAAGGTATGGCAGCGAGCCGGGCTTTGGCCTCAGCCCAAGGGGCAGCCTTGATCGAACCGTCACGCAGACCCTGGCTGCGGCGTCGCGTTTCAACAATCCAGGCACGCTCTACCTCAGCCTCGTCCACTTGCTCGCCTTCAAGGCTGTCCAGCAACGCGAGCGCCAGCATTGACCGCTCCTCGGAAGGCAGCAGCCGCGCTTCATCAAACAATTGATCTACCCGTGCGTTCATCGGGCAAAGTCTAGCACTGCGAACCTCATTGCACCAGCATGGTTGGCCAGGTGCTGCCCTGACGGGATTTTAAGAGGAAAAATAGGCTGTAGCCCTTGTCCTATATAAATAGTACGCTATTTTTAATATAGTATTTACAGCGCGCAGGAGCGAAACCCGCAAAACAGGTCATCCCGCTCCGGCCGGCAGAAATTGCGGAATTTCGGGTGCTTCATCCGCGCCCGCGTGGCAAATGAAGCGCCGCGCAGCACTTTGTGGGTGCCCAGATGAGGCTGCGAATAATCGCGCCACGGACCTGCTTCAAAACCGGGGTAGCCCCGGAAGGTGGTGCCGGTCCACTCCCACACGTCGCCCCAACGCCAGCCCCGGCGCATTGCCGTGTGCGCTGCCACTTCCCATTCCACCTCGGCTGGCAGGCGGCGGCCCGCCCAGCGACACCAGGCATCTGCCTCCCACCAGGTCACGTGCGTGGCAGGCTGGCCCGCCAGCATGCGCATGGGTTTGCCAAAGCGGGTTTGCATCACCGCGCCGCTGGCCACGCCAATCTGGTCCACATAGCGCGGGCCACGCCGACCACCGTCCTGGCTGGCGTCAGCCGCTTTTTCCTGCAGCCATTGCCAGCCTGCGGGGTGCCACAGCTCGGGGCGGTCATAGCCGCCATCGTCGACAAATTCGACAAACTGCGACCAGGTCACGGCCTGTGCGTCAATCTCGAATTCGGGCACCGGCACCTCGTGCATGGGCTGCTCGTTGTCAAAGGCAAAGCCGCAGTTGGGTCCCACGCCCGCTGCCGCATTGTTGCCCCCGGCCCTGCCGCTGCCCATCTGCCAGCGCACCGCCGACACCAGCATCCGGTCACGCGCGGCCTGCGGCGCAGGCATCACCAGTTGCAGCGGCAAACCCAGCGTCTGGGCCAGCACAATGAGTTCTTCCCCGCGCATGTCTTCATGGCACAGCGCCAGGCGGTAAAAATACAGTGCGTCGTCTGCGTCGGGCGTTTTTTCCAGCAGATCGAGCGTCGCTTCAAGCGTCTCGAGCAAATAGCCCCGCGTGCCGGTCAAATCTGGCAAATCCAGTGTCCAGCGGCTCGCATGCGGGGCCACAGCGGGGTTCCACCAGGAGTCAGCGCGCGGCTCGATTGACGCCAGCCGCGTGGCCTGCGAGTCAGCGCGCGCACCCCGATGGCACTGCAGGTTGCGCGCTATCCACCACTCCTGAAACCAGCCGACGTGGCCCAAAGTCCACAGGGGCAGGTTGAGTTCGGGCTTGATCGGTACTTTGAAGCCATCGGCGTCTGGCGAGACAGCGACGCTTTCCAGCTGGGTGATCAGATAGAGCGTGTGATTGCGAGCGTCCATCAGCGCCAGTGACAGCGCGTCCCGTCCAGCCATGCGCATCGCCGGGGAGTCAATGGGGGTGGCCGAGGCGGCCCTGTCGGCAAAGTTCATGATTCACCATTATTGTTCAAAGTGCCTGTTCAAACCGCTTCAGCCAGGCCTTGCGCCCGCCAAGTGCGGCGGGCTGTTTGATTAGGGTTAATACCTGCATGTCCGTGCGGTTTTTCGGGGGACTTTCAGGCACTATCGAGCCCATGCATCCACAGCCAATTTCCTGTCTGGCTGTCGCCTTCACTCTGTCATTTAATTTTTGGGAGCTTCACTGTGCCAGGACTACTCAAACTCGCGCTCGGTATGGACTGGATTAGTGAAAAATTCGGGAAACTGGCCTCGTGGACCGTGCTGTTCGCTGCCCTGATCAGCGCCGCCAATGCCTTTGTGCGATACGGTTTTGACTGGAGCTCCAACTCTTTCATCGAAATCCAGTGGTACCTGTTTGCTTACATGGTGATGGTGGGTGCCCCGATTGTGCTCAAGCTCAACGAGCACGTGCGGGTTGACCTGATTTACGGCAAGCTCAAAGGCAACCGACCGGTTTACGTTGACCTGTTTGGGCTGGTGTTTTTTCTGATGCCTGTAATGACGACGATGGCGTGGCTGTCATGGCCCTATTTTTTGAGGACCTTCGTCTCTGGCGAAATGTCGCAAAACGCCGGCGGCCTGATTCGCTGGCCTGCAGTGCTGGCGCTGCCCTTGGGCTTTGCCTTGATGTGGCTGCAAGGCCTGGCCGAAATCATCAAGCGTGTGGCCTATCTTTCGGGACACTACCAGATGGACACCCACTACGAAAAGCCGCTGCAATAGCCACCCGGACAAAGGCTGAAACAGCCCCGCCACACGGCCCGTCCGTCATAAGACAACTGATTCAGGAAAATAAAAATGGAAATGGTCAATTTCGCCCCCGTCATGTTTGCGGGGCTGGTCGTCATCATGCTGATCGGGTTTCCGGTGGCATTCTCTTTGGCGGCGCTGGGGCTGGGCAGCGGTTTTTATGCCATTCAGATGGGCTGGTTCCCGGCTGCATTCATGGGCAATTTGCCAATCTCGCTGTTCTCTGTCCTGAACAACGAGTTGCTGCTGGCGATTCCCTTCTTCACGTTCATGGGCACAATTCTCGAGAAATGTGGCCTGGCCGAGGACATGCTGGATTCGATGGGCCAGCTTTTTGGCCCCGCCCGGGGCGGCATTGGCTACTCGGTGATTATTGTTGGCTTCATTCTGGGTGCCATTACCGGCACCGTGGCCGGGCAAGTTATCGCCATGGCGCTCATCTCCCTGCCAGTGATGATGAAGTACAACTACAACATGCGCTACGCCACCGGCGTGCTGGCCGCATCCGGCACAATCACCCAGCTCGTACCACCTTCACTGGTGCTGGTGGTTCTGGCCGACCAGTTGGGCAAGCCCGTGGGCGACATGTACAAGGGCGCGTGGGGCCCCTCGCTGCTGCAAGTGGCCATGTTTGCGATCTACACTTACATGCTGACGAGGATCAAGCCGGACTATCTGCCGTCTATCCCTGTGACTGAGCGCACGCTCAACGGCTGGGCGCTGTGGAAAAAATGCCTTCGCGGCATTGTGCCTTCAGCCATCCTGATCTTTACCGTGCTGGGCTCCATGGGCGGCCTGCCGTTTCAAAACACTGCCATTGCAACCCCTACCGAGGCCGGCGCCATGGGCGTGGTCGGCGCGCTGATCCTTGCGGCTTTGTCAAAACGGCTGACCGCAGCACTGATCTGGGAAGCCATGCAGGGCACCATGCGTTTGACGGCCATGGTCGTGTTCATCCTGATTGGGTCGCGCATTTTCAGCCAGG
>JAYVNK010000304.1:0-4134 GCA_043758475.1 Comamonadaceae bacterium
GGGGGCCATGGATTTAAACGAGCAGAAGCAGCAGTTCTCAATCGCGTTTGTGCGGGCAGTAGCTGCGCAATGCGGCCTGGCATACAGCGTGCCGGAGACGGATGACGATAGCGTTGATGCAACTTTGGCGATGCGCGGGGGTAACGGTACTGTGCGCTCCCCCAAATTGGACATGCAACTGAAATGCACTGCGGGCGGTGCGAGTACACCCGCGCACATTCCTTTCGTTCTACCCTTAAAGAATTATGAAGAGCTTCGTCCAACGAACGTGCAGGTTCCTCGAATTTTGGTAGTAGTACTGGTCCCTGAGCAACTTGTTGACTGGATGGATTGCAAAGAGCCCGCGTTTGAATTGAGGCAGTGCGCGTATTGGATGAGCTTACGCGGACTGCCACCTACAGCCAACCAGACAAGCGTTACTGTGCAGGTTCCGCGTCAAAATCTGTTCCATCCCGCCGCTTTGAATGCAATATTTACCGGCCTGAAGTTGGGGCAGTTACCGTGAATCTTCAAAGGATGGCTATGAAAACCCTTGATATGGAGCGATTGACACCGACTGCTGTCAGCGCTTATCTGGCAGCCAATGGCTGGCATCATGAACAAAGTGCTGAAACCGACGCTAGCTTGGCTGCCGTTATATGGACCAAGGGAGCAGAATTTGAGATATCGCTTCCGCTGCGACCTGATTATCTCGATTACAGCCGACGAATGTCCGAGGTCATGGACACGCTTCGCAGGGTGGAAGATAGACCCAAAGTCGAAGTAGTGGCTGATGTTTCTTCGTCTGGTTTCGATGTGATACGGGTACGTATTGCTTCTATTGAGACGTCCGAAGGTACTTTGCCATTTGACGAGGCCGCGCAAATCGTTGGCCGCTCCCGCGATATGGTCATGGCGGCTGCTTGCTCTGCAGTGCAGCCCCGAATTTATTACCCATCACGCAAACCGCGTGAGGCTAACGAATACCTGCGCCGGTTGCGTTTTGGTCAAACTGAGCGTGGTAGCTTCGTATTTTCAATACTGTCGCCGGTTGCACCGCGCTTGGCATCTGGGCAAACAGAACTGGCACTAGATGAGCCCTTTGACAGGCGCGTCGTTGAGAAATTGCTCGCGGGCATTACCGGCGTGCGTAGCGCAGCGGCTCATGCGGCAACCACCCAGGACGTTTCATCTTTCGAACGAGGAATTGAGCAAGGGGTGAGCGCAAATCTGTGTGAAGCACTGGCTGGGTTGACGGGATACGAAGATCTGGAACAAGATGTTGAAATAAGCTTTTCATGGGCGCTTACCAGGCCCAGAGCGAATGCGCGGCAGCTTTTAGCGCGAGCCTATGCACCCTTAATTAGAGAGGCAGCGGCAGTACTTAAAGCTAAAGCGCCCGAAGAAGACTTTTTGGCATTTGGCTCGGTGATCACTCTAAATCGCGCTGAGGGCGCTCAAACTGGGCAAGTGGTAATGACAGCACTTTTTGACGGACAAGCGCGCAGGATTGCGTTTGAACTGGACCGATCAGACTATCAAGTGGCCATTGACGCCCATGGCGCTCGCGAGCCGATTTCGGTATTGGGAACGCTAGTCAAAGAAGGTAGGCTCTACAGACTGCGTGATCCAAGAAACTTACGTCGTATTCCGGACGCCGAAAACTGACCTGCGGAATCGTAAAATCTATGGATACGGGTGTTTTACAGGGCCTACAGCTGTAAAGCTGTGTTTTTAATTATGCAACTTGGAAAGTAGCCTTCTTTAAGCTCAGTCTGCCAAACATCCGAAATTCGCCGAGAATGGCCAAATTTTTTTACAAAATCAAGCCCCAGCCCTCGTCCCCCGTGCATCATAAGCTACTAATTTAGTAGTATCCACCCTCACCCCCCGCACCCCGAACAAAATCCCCAGCGTCACCATGGCCAGCCCGGCCCAGAGGTTCCATGACAGAGGCTCGCCCAGAAAATACGCCGCACCCAGGGCTGATGAGCCAGGCACGATGGCGGTGAACAGGGTGCTGCGCACGGGGCCAAAGTACTGGATCATTTTGGTGAAGGTGATGCCCGAGATGACCACCGAGCCGCAGCCCTGGACCAGCATCTGGAACGCAAACGCGCCGCCTGTGACACTCAACGGCGCGGTCGCCAAATGGCTGGGGATGGCGTGCAGCGCCACCCCCACCGCGTAAGTGGGCAGGTAGGTGAAGAACGCAAACACGGTGATGGCGATGGTGGCGCGCACGGCGTCCAGCCTGTAGCGGCGCGCCAACACGCTGTAGACCGACCAGCAAAAGGCCGCTGTCATGAAGAGCACGTCGCCCTTCCAGACGCTGCCGCCGTCAAACGCATGCAGCAGGCTGGCACCGCCCACCAGCAGGTCGCCCACCACAATGCAGGCCAGCCCGATGAGGCGGGCAGGCGTGAGGCGCTCGCCCAGCACCAGCACGGCCAGCAGCGCAGTCCATAAGGGCAGGCTGCCGGGCAGCAGCACCGACGCATGGGCAGCGGGCGCAAACGCAAAGCCGTTGTAGGCCAGCACCCCGTACAGCAGGCCGCCAACTACGCCCGTGGTGGCGGTGATGCGCAGCGACAGGGGCGACAGGCCGAAGAATGACGACTGGCGGGCGACCCCGTCTGGCGACATGCTTGTGCCCGCATCGCGTGAATTGCCCGCTTTGCACCCATCACCCACTTTGTCCGCAAGACCCGCCCGCGCGCAATCCCGCCGCACCAGCCACCAGCCCCACGGCAGCAGAATCAAACCCGCGCCGAGCACCCGCGCCAGCACAATGTCGTAGGGTGTCAACACGTTGCCCCGCGCCGGGTCTGTGGTGGCACGGGCAATGATGATGAAGGCCGTCCAGATGAAGATGGTGACGATGGCTGCCAGAATGCCGACGGCTTTGGGGGACAGGGTTGGCTTGGGCTCGGCTGGCGTCAAAGGCATGGTTTTGATTATCGACGGGGCCTTAGACTTGAGCCCCCATGATGTCAACTCACAGTTTCAAAAGCACGGCTGCTGCGGCCCTGTTCTCGCTGCTGGCATTTTTGGCATCTCTGACACTTGCCGCCAGCGCGCAAACCCTGCCGCCCGAAGTGGATGCCGCCCTGCAACGCGCCAAAGTCCCACGCGATGCGGTGACGATGCTGGTGGTCGATGTGCAAGCCAAGGCCACGCCACGCCTGAGCCACCGCGCCACCGTGCCGGTCAACCCAGCGTCGGTCATGAAGCTGGTGACCACTTACGCCGCGCTTGATTTGCTGGGCCCGGCCTTTAGCTGGAGCACGCAGGTCGTTGTGGAAGGCGCGGTGCGCGATGGCACGCTGTTTGGCAATCTGTACATCAAGGGCCAGGGCGACCCCAAGCTGGTGTCAGAGCGGCTGTGGCTGTTGCTGCGCCGCGTGCAGGGGCTGGGCATCAAGACCATTGCGGGCGACATTGTGCTGGACAAGAGCGCGTTTGAGGCGGTGGAGGTGGACCCGGCCAGTTTTGACGGCGAGCCGCTACGCCCCTACAACGCCGCGCCCGACGCGCTCTTGCTCAACTTCAAGTCGGTGGTGATGACCTTTGTGCCCGACCGCACCGCCAACACGGCCCAGGTGCAGTACGAGCCGCCGCTGGCCGGTGTGCGCATGCAAAGCAGCGTGCCGCTGTCGGGTGGCGATTGCAACGGCTACCGGGCCGCGCTCAAGGCCGATTTTTCTGACCCCGCCCAAATCCGCTTTGGTGGCACCTACCCGGCCAGTTGTGGCGAGAAAGTCTGGGGCGTGGCCTATGCCGACGCTGCAAGCTACGCCGCCCGCGCCGTGGAAGGCATGTGGCGCGAGATGGGCGGCAAGCTGGCCGGCAGCGTGCGTGAAGGCCGCGTGCCCAGTCCGCAGGGCGTGGCGTTGAAGCCCGCTTTTGAAGTGGCCTCGCCGCCGTTGCCCGAGGTGATCCGCGACATCAACAAATACAGCAACAACGTGATGGCGCAGCAGCTGTTTTTGACGTTGAGCCTGCAGGTCAAAGCGGCGGGTTCCGGTGCTTCCGGCACCATTGGCAACACCGCTACGCTCGCAGCCTCACGCGAGCTGGTACAGCGCTGGTGGCGCAACACCATCAGCAGCAGCGCCGATGACCTGCCGACCATCGACAACGGCTCGGGCCTGT
>JAYVNK010000305.1:0-4133 GCA_043758475.1 Comamonadaceae bacterium
TCCGGCTGCTGCAGCTGTCCACGCTGGAGCTCAGCCAGGAGGTGGACCAGATGCTGGACGACAACCCGTTTCTGGAGCGCCCGATGGATGACGCGCCACGGGAAGACTTTGGCCTGCCCCAAGCCGACACCCGCGTCGTGGAAGATGACCGTCAGACTGAATCTGCTACAAGTTTAGTAGCTGAATATTCGGGTGATTCGGGGGCTGGAACCCAAAATGACGATGCTGCCACGCCCTTGGCGGCGGAAGACGCGCAAAGCTGGGATGGCGACGGTACCGTGGAGATGGCGCCCGACGACAACGAATGGGGCGGCGATGCGAAGGCCCACGGGAACAACCTGGACGGCGAAGGCGAAATGGACGCCACCGAGCTGGCACGCCATCAGGAGTCGCTGCAGTCCTGGCTGCACCGCCAGGCCCTGGGCCTGCGCCTGAGCGAGGAAGATGCCGCTGCGCTGCGCTTCCTGATTGAATCCCTGAATGACGACGGCTACCTCGAAGAATCGTTGCTGTCCCTGGCCGAAGGCCTGGCAGGCACTGACGATGCCGAGCAGCTGGAAGACCTGGTCCACCATTTCACAGTGGCGCTGGGGCTCCTGCAAACCCTGGAGCCCGCCGGTGTGGGCGCGCACAGCCTGGGTGAATGCCTGAGCCTGCAATTGCGCGCCATGCACGCAGGCCTGCACAACCGCAGCGAGAGCAGTGGCGACAGCGGTGGCCAGAGCGGTGACAGTGTTAACCCAGACCCTGCAGCAGCGAAAAAGCTGTGCATTGCGGTGGCCTTGCTCATCTGTGCCCAGCCGATGGATTTGCTGGCCCGCCGCGACATCAAGCACCTTATGCAGCTATGCGGCAGCACTGATGCCGCAGTGCGTGACGCGATTGCCCTGATTGGCCGCCTGGAACCCAAGCCCGGCCGACGTTTTGTCAATGTTGAGCGCAATGTCGTGGTGCCCGACGTCCTGGTGATCCAGGTGGGCACCGGCACGCTGGCCAAATTCAGGGTGCAGCTCAATGCCGACGTCATGCCGCGCCTGCGCGTGCACGACATTTACGCCAACGCACTCAAGGCGCATCGCGGCGGCGGGCGGGATTCATCCAACTACGCGGCGCTGCAGCAGCGCCTGCAGGAGGCGCGCTGGTTCATCAAAAATATCCAGCAGCGCTTTGACACCATCCTGCGCGTGAGCACGGCCATTGTCGACCGGCAGAAGAATTTTTTCATGCACGGCGCGCTGGCCATGCGCCCGCTGGTGCTGCGCGAAATTGCCGATGAGCTGGGCCTGCACGAGTCCACCATCAGCCGCGTGACGACGGCCAAGTACATGGCCACGCCATTTGGCACCTTCGAGCTCAAATACTTTTTTGGCTCCGGCCTGAACACAGAATCGGGCGGCAATGCCTCCAGCACCGCGGTGCGTGCGCTGATCAAGCAGTTTGTCGATGCCGAAACCCTGAAGAAACCCCTGAGTGACAACCAGATTTCGCTCATGCTTAAAGAGCAGGGCATCGAGTGCGCACGCCGCACGGTCGCCAAATACCGCGAGGCGCTGAAGATCGCGCCCGCCAATCTTAGAAAAGCGTTGTGAATATGAGTTCCTTGCCACGATTGCTTTTCGCCACTGCTGCTGGCGGCCTTGAGACGCCATGAACCAGCTCCAACTATTTTTACCCTGTGCTGCGGGTGTGGAAGATTACCTCCAGCCCGAAATGCAACGCATCACCGGGCTGCCGGGCGATGCGGTGCAAAAGCGCCGGGGCGGCGTGATGGCCACCGCGTCGTGGCGCGATGCCCTGCTGCTCAACCTGCACAGCCGCCTGGCGCAGCGCGTGCTGGTGCAACTCTCCTACACCCAATACCGCAGCGAGCAGGACTTGTACCGCGCGGCGTCTGAGGTGGCGTGGGAAATCTGGTTCACGCCGCAGCAGAGCATTAAAGTGGAAGTGACAGCGCAGCACAGCCCGCTCACATCGTTGAACTTTGCCGCGCTGAAGATCAAGGACGCCGTGTGCGACCGCTTTCGCGCCAAGGCCCGCGGCGTGCGGCCGGATGTCAACACCCAGTGGCCTGACATCCGCATCTATGCGCACCTGACAACCGACAGCCTGTCGCTGTACATCGACACCTCGGGCGAGCCGCTGTTCAAGCGCGGCTGGCGCGAAGACAAGGGCGATGCGCCTTTGAAAGAGACGTTGGCTGCGGCCCTGATTGCCGCCAGCGGCTGGGCAGATGGCGCTGCTCCGAGTGACGCTGCGGGCACCCATCCCGACGGCTCATCCGATCCGCTGCCAACTGCCCTCCTGCCTTTGTACGACCCCTGCTGCGGCAGCGGCACCATCGCCATCGAAGCGGCGCAAATCGCCTGCAACATCGCGCCTGGCTCGCTGCGAAATTTTGCGTTCGAGAAAATGCTGCCGTTTCAGTCGCACGTTTGGGATGCTATCAAAAACCAAGCTTCTCATGCAATCAGGACAAGGGCTACAATCATATTTGGCAGTGATGTGGCGCACCGGATGGCGGATTTTGCACAACGCAATGCAGAGCGCGCGGGCGTGGCTGATGTGATTGAGTTTCGCGGCGGTGACGCCCTGCAGCGCATGGCGCCGTGCGACACGCCGGGCGTCATGCTGCTCAACCCGCCGTATGGCGAGCGCATCGCTGTGGCGGGTATTGCAGGCAGCGAGCGCAATGCCGTGCGCACCGCAGCGAGAGGTTCCCACAGCGACGCGGACTATGAAGAAAGTATGCAGCAGCCTGAACAGGCGCAGCAAGGCCGCTTCGGCGCGCGCGAGTTGGCCCACACCGACGACGGCGGCGAATTCTTCAGCCAACTGGCCACCCACTGGAAGAAAAACTATTCCGGCTGGACCGCCTGGGTGCTGACGCCAGACCTCAAACTGCCCGGCAAAATGCGGCTCAAAGAATCCCGCCGCGTCCCCATGTGGAACGGCCCCATCGAGTGCCGACTGTTCAAGTTTGACATGGTCAAAGGGTCCGCGCGCGAGGGGAAAGCGGGGTCAGACAAATGGGGGCAGATTCCAATTCAGGACAACCATGATTCCGGAGGAAAAAACGGTTGACGAAATTGGGCTCTGACACCATTTGTCTGACTGCGCACGAAGGGCGCACGGTCGTTATGGACACCAACATCGTCCTTGACCTGTTCGTCTTCAAAGACCCCGCCACAGCGACGTTGCGCCTGCTCATTGAAAGCCGAGCAATCCACTGGATTGCAAGCACCACCATGCGCGATGAACTCAAGCGCGTGCTGACCTACCAGCACATCACGCCGCGCCTGGCGTTTCACCAGCTCACGCCATCCGACGTGCTGGCGCAATTCGACCGCTACGCGCGAATCGAGCCCATTGCGCCAAGGGCCGGCGCCATCTGCAAAGACCCGGACGACCAGCAGTTCGTTGATCTGGCCGTGGCCCATCGCGCCACGCTTCTGAGCAAAGACAAAGCCGTGCTTTGCATGCGAAAAAGGCTTCTGGCCTTTGACGTGGCTGCGCAAGCAGCTATTTGATGGGCAGCATTCTCGGAACAGAGCAGGCGCACCAAACTTTAACTATCATTGAGGGTTACCCCGACCCGAGCCCACGCCACTTTGAACTCCCCCACCGACGGCATTCACCTTGCACACGATCAGGATGGCAAGTACATTGCCATGGCCTTGCAGCAGCAAAACATCAGCATTCGCGGCGCGCGCACCCACAACCTTAAGAACATCGACCTTGACATCCCGCGCAACCGGCTGGTGGTGATCACCGGTCTTTCGGGCTCGGGCAAGTCGTCACTGGCGTTTGACACGCTGTATGCAGAAGGCCAGCGCCGCTATGTGGAGAGCCTGTCCACCTACGCGCGGCAATTTCTGCAACTGATGGACAAGCCCGATGTGGACGTGATCGAGGGCCTGTCGCCCGCCATTTCCATCGAACAAAAGGCGACCAGCCACAACCCGCGCTCAACCGTCGGCACGGTGACCGAAATCCACGACTACCTGCGATTGCTGTTTGCCCGCGCCGGCACACCCTACTGCCCGGACCACGGCTTGCCGCTGCAGGCGCAGACGGTCAGCCAGATGGTGGACGCCGTGCTGGCCCTGCCGCCAGAGACCCGGCTGATGATTCTG
>JAYVNK010000306.1:0-4129 GCA_043758475.1 Comamonadaceae bacterium
GCCACAATCATGAAGCGCAGGATGGCATCGTCACGCAGCTTGTGCCAGGCGCCAGATAGCGTCATCACGCCATTGATCATGCCGCCCCAGCTGGGGGCCAGCAAGATGAGAGAGAACACCACGCCGAGCGACTGCGTCCAGTCGGGCAGGGCGGTGTAATGCAAATGGTGCGGCCCGGCCCACATGTAGGTGAAGATCAACGCCCAGAAGTGCACGATGGACAGCCGGTACGAATAGACCGGCCGCTCGGCCTGCTTGGGGATGAAGTAGTAGACGATGCCCAGGAAGCCAGCGGTGAGCAAAAAGCCCACCGCGTTATGCCCGTACCACCACTGCACCATCGCGTCTTGCACACCCGCGTAGACGGAATACGACTTCATCCAGCCCGCCGGTACCACGGCAGCGTTGACGATGTGCAGCATCGCCACCGCGATGATGAATGCGCCGTAGAACCAGTTGGCAACATAGATATGCCGAACTTTGCGAATGCCCACGGTGCCGAAAAATACGATGGCGTAAGCGACCCAGGTGAGCGCAATCAGTATCGCAATGGGCCATTCCAGTTCTGCATATTCCTTGCCACGGGTGTAGCCCATGGGCAGCGATATGGCAGCGGCCAAAATCACCGCCTGCCAACCCCAGAAGTGAAACGCGGCCAGCTTGTCAGAAATGATTCGGGTCTGGCAGGTGCGTTGCACCACGTGGTAGCTGGTCGCAAACAGCGCGCAGCCACCAAAAGCAAAAATGGCCGCATTGGTGTGAAGCGGGCGCAGCCGCCCGAACGACAGCCACGCAATGCCAAAGTTAAGCTCGGGCCAGGCCATCTGTGCTGCAATGAACACGCCCACCAGCATGCTGACCACGCCCCACACCACGGCCATCACGGCAAATTGGCGGACCACCTTGTCGTTGTAGACCGTGGCTCTTGACGCAGACCATGCCCGTTGCGGTGCGTAGGCTGTGGTATGAAGGGTGTTGGGGGTGGCAGTCGGCAGGGGCAGTACGGCACTCATTTGAGAAAACCTTTTTTTTCGGGGCCAGCCCTGAGTGTGTGGCTGACTCGGGAGCGGTGTATTGATATGGATCAAGCTTGTGCGCTGGTTTTTGCGCCGGACGATGGTTTTTGAGCTGTATCAGCCGCCTGCACCCCGTCTTCCAGAAAAATACGCTGGCCTTCACTCTCGAGCTCTTCAAACTGTCCCGACCACACAGCCCAGGCCAGCACACCCATCACGGCCAGCGCCAGCAGCACCGACAGGGGAACCAGAAGAAACAGGATGTCCATCAGTGTTGACCTGTCGGCGTGGGGGGCAGCGGTGTTGCCAGCCGGGCGGCATTGGCGATTACCAGCAACGAGCTCAAGGCCATGCCCAGCCCAGCCAACCACGCAGGCAGCCATCCCGCCAGCGCCAGTGGCACGCACACCCCGTTGTAAATGGCAGCCCACAAGAGGTTTTGCCGCACGACCTGCACGGTTCGCTTTGCCTGGCCCAGCATGGTTGGCAGCAGCATCAATTGCCCGCCAGGCATGACAAAGTCGCACTGGGCCTGCGCAAGTGGCACGGCCTGGCCCAGGGCCACGGACACATCAGCACCGGCAAGCACCGGGCCATCGTTCAGGCCGTCGCCCACCATCATCACCTTGTGCCCCTGTTGTTGCAGATGCCGCAGGTGCGCCAGCTTGGTCTGGGGTGTGCAGTCGCCCTGCACGTGGCTCACGCCCAACTGGTGCGCCACGCGCCTTGCAGCGAGTCCCCGGTCGCCGGACAGCACCTGCACCGCAATGCACATGGCCCGTAAAGCTGCGACGGTGTTGCCGGCGTCGGGGCGAACCATCTCGTCCAGATCAAACCGGGCCAGCCAGCCGTTGTCGTCCGCAAGGTAGACCTGCATCGCGTCGCCTCCCAGAGACTCGGGTAAGGATTCAACACCGCAAAACCGCGTTGATCCCAGGCGCAGCAGGCCTGCGCAGACATATGCCATGGGACTTGCGATTTCGCCCAGATGCCCCTGCAGGCCCAGACCGGGGAACAACTTCACGTTCACCACACTCACCAGTTCGGCGCTGCTGGCTGCTGCCACCAGCGCGCGCGACACCGGATGCAGCGAGTGTTGCGCCAGGCTGGCGGCGATTTGCAAGGCCTGTGCCTGCGTCACGGTTTGCGTAGCGCCATTGCGCACCTGGACAGCGCGCAAGCCAATCGCCGACTCGGTCAGCGTGCCGGTTTTGTCGAAAATAATGGTGTCGATACCGGCCAGGGCTTCAATCGCCTGCATGCGCCGCACCAGCACACCGCGCCTTGCCATCGCGCCTGCCGTCGTCAGCATGGCGGTGGGCGTGGCGAGTGACAGCGCGCACGGGCAGGTGACGACCAGCACGGCCACCGCAGCCATCAAGGCCCGTGCCGGGTCAGCGCGCCACCAAAATGCTGCGGCAAAAACGGCAGCCAGCAACACAAAGGCCAAAAAAGGCTTTGCGACCCGGTCAGCCAGCAACGCCAGGCGGGGCTTGCCGGTGGCGGACTGCGCCATCAGCGCCACGATCTGGGCGTAGCGTGTGGCCGCGCCCAGTTGCTCTACGCGCACCTGCACGGCGTTGGAGATGTTGTAGCTGCCCGCCATCACAGTGCTGCCCACCGCACGCGGGACTGGTCGCGATTCACCGGTCATCAGCGCTTCATCGGCAAACGTGTCGCCCGCAACCAACGTGCCGTCGGCCGGGAACGCCTCGCCCGGCAACACGCGGATCACATCCCCCACATTCAGGCGCCGCGCGGCAACCCGCACGAACGCGCCATCAGGCCCCAAGCGCTCCACGGTATCGGGCAGGCGTTGCATGAGCGCGTCCAGAGCACCGGCAGTGCGCGCGCGCAGGCGCTGTTCCAGCCAGCGGCCCGTCAGCAGAAAAAACACGAACATCGTGAGGGAATCAAAGTACACCTCGTGCCCCCACCAGCCTTGCGCGTCGAAGGTGGCGGCGCTGCTGACGGCAAAGGTCACCGCAATGCCCAGGGCCACCGGCAGGTCCATGCTGATGCTGAGCCGCTTGAGGTCTCGCAGCGCGTTGTAAAAAAACGGACCACATGAAAACAGCACCACGGGCAGGCTGAGCACCCATGACGCCCAGCGCAGCAGCTTCTCGATGTCGGGCGTGATGTCCCCCGGCTCTGCAAGGTAGCCTGGCACTGCGTACATCATCACCTGCATCATGCAAAAACCGGCTACCAGCCAGAGCCACAGCGCCAGCCGCGCTTCCTGACGGCCATCAGCGGGTGCAAACGCATCTGATGCTGGCAACAACTGGTATCCCAGCTCGCGCGGCGCGGCCAGCCACTCGGAGGGGCGAGTCTGCGCTTGCGACCAGGTGATGCTGGCGCGCCCGCTGGCAGCGCTGACGCGTGCCGACACCACGCCCTTCACGCCCAGCAGCGCCTGTTCCAGCGTCAATGAGCATGCCGCGCAATGCATGCCGCGCACCACCACTTGGGAATCCCAGAACACGGCTGTTGGGTTTGCTTTGTCAGTCATGCCGCCACAAATTTGACTGAAAGCAGACCATTCTTGCGGGTCGTCGTAGGGGGCCGGCCGCTCGCCTTGAGTTTCGGTACGCAAGCCCGGCGGTGGGAAGGCGGTTGGAGACGTGGCTTGGGCAGCTTGCATGGCGCAAGGCTACTGGGCTCTGCCGCGACACGTATTGACGTGGATCAACCCACGCGTGATTGGATGGCCGGCTTTGCACTCCCATGGTAGTTGCAGAGCCGCAGTGAGGTCTGCGTGGGGCCTGCCTGATCGGTCTGCGGCCATTCTGTATGAATTTAGGTGCCAAAATGGCCTGTAGCCCTTGTGCAGATTGCATAAATAGCTACTAATTAAATAGCGTTTTCCGTGAATCGTCTTTTTCCGTCGCGCTCCTTACAATCTCCAGAATTCCGGAGATTTTCACGATGAGCATCAAAAGCGACAAATGGATTCGCCGCATGGCCGAGACCACCGGCATGATCGAGCCGTTCGAGCCGGGTCAGATCCGCAGCCGCGAGGTCGGTGGCATCAGTCAAAAAATCATCTCCTACGGCACCAGCAGCTATGGCTACGACATCCGCTGCGCGCCTGAATTCAAGGTCTTCACCAA
>JAYVNK010000307.1:0-4117 GCA_043758475.1 Comamonadaceae bacterium
CTGGGGGCAGTCAGACCCCGCAGCATCCCGCTACCCTTACCAGCCCCCAGGTCTCCGCCGCACATCGAGCCGCCCGAGGGCAGCGTCGCGCAGCTCGTCAAAAGTGTAGCGGGTCTGTTTGACGAGAACAAAGAGCGCCGCATCAGCGCCACCACCAGCCTGGTGCTGGACCCGCAGGCCCTGTCAGACGCCGTGCCGCTGGCGGTGGACAAGGCGCTTTCGCTGGCCAGGCGTGGCCCTGCCGCTTTGGACGCCAGCGCTTCATCCGGCATCGTCAATACGCTGGTTTTGCTGCAAAGTACGCTGCCTGGCACCTTGCAGGTCAACCGTGCGGCGATCACGCAGCTGCTGGCCTCTGCTGAGCCGCTGGGCGACTACACCGGCCAGCAGGCACGCAAGGTGCGCGAGCTTCTCAAGGCTGCGGCGGCGCACAGCCCGGTGGCCTACATCCAGATAGCCAACGAGGCGCAGCGGCCCATCGCAGAAGCGCTGTCCAGACGGCTGCGCAACTTCGGCTACGAGGCACCCGGCATCGAGCTGGTGGGCGATCGCGCGCCGCTCAAGGCGCAAGTGCGGGTGCAGGGCAAGAGTGACCGCAGTTATGCACGATGGGTGGCCAAGGTGGTGGCGGAGGTGGCCGACATTGAAACCAGCACCCAGGCTCTGCGCAACGCGAACCCCAACACCGACACCTATGAAATATGGTTTGACCGCCGCCTGTGCGCGCCGCAAGGCAGGCAACTGGCAGGATGCAAGCTGGGGTGAAAATGGGTGGTCGCCAACCCCCACTCGGCGTGGAAATCTGCGTTGACAGCATCGCTTTCATTGCTTAAAATTATGCCATGAGCACCACCCTGACCATTCGCAATCTGGAAGAGCCAGTGAAACAAAAACTCCGCATGCAAGCGGCCAGCCACGGGCGTTCCATGGAAGCAGAGGCGCGCGAGATTTTGACCCGCGCCATGAAGGGCAGCAGTCCCGCAACAATTGATACCTTGCCAGTTCCGGCTGCCGTTGGGTTGCCTGCCAGGAATAACGGCAAGTTCGACCATGTGATAGGCCTTTGGAAGGGCGGCATGGGCACGGATGAAATCATGCTGTTGACACGCGGAGAGTAGGCGCAGTGCCCGTTCTGGTGGACAGCAATGTGATTTTGGACATAGTCAAGCAGGACGCTGTCTGGCTCAACTGGTCGCTCGCTGCGCTGGAGCAGCACGCTGACGGCGGGTTGCTCGCCAATGCGATGATTTATGCAGAATTGTGCACCGGTGCGGATTCCTGTGCCGACGTGGACACCCTGCTGCAAAGCATGGCAATAGAAGTTTCAGCCATTTCCAGGCAGGCCCTGTTCCTGGCTTCAAAAGCGCATCTGGCCTACCGCCGTCAAGGCGGCACCAGAACCACGGGCTTGCCAGATTTTTTCATTGGCGCACACGCCGAAGTGCTGGGCATCCCCATCCTTACCCGCGACCAAGGCCGGTATAAAACATATTTCCCCCACGTCGCGCTAATTTGCCCGTGACACTCGCGCAAAACCAGAATGCTATTGTTATAGTAGCTAATTATATATATTGGACGAGGGCTAGAGGCATTATTTCCTCCTAAAACCCGCTGAACTGCCGGGGGTCAGCTCCAATTGCACGGGCGCATCAAGCCATGATGCAGTTCAGGCGACCATTGCCCGGCGGACGGATCGAAAACCAAAGGAAGCAAGAAACTCAGGCAACAGCATGGCCACTCTCATTCCCGCACTGGGCACCTGCGTGCCGCGCATGACCTCTGGCGAGCGCCGCCTTGCCGAGCGGCTTGAAGCCAAGCTCGACGCCGATTACCTCATGTGGTACGACGTGCCCATGGGCCCCAAAAACGCCCACCCTGACTTTTGCGTGATGCACCCGCGCCGGGGCATCTTGATTCTGGAAGTCAAAGACTGGAAGAAGGAAACCATCCAGCAGGCCGACAAGCAGACCTGGACCATAACGCCCGACGGCATTCCCAAAAACGTCATCAACCCGCTGGAGCAAGCCCGCCAGTACGCGCACCAGGTCGTCAACGCGCTGGAGCGCGACCCGCAACTGGTGCAGGCTGACGGCCCCCACGCAGGCAAGCTGGCCTTCCCGTGGAGCTATGGCGTCGTCTTCACCAACATTGCGCGCAAGCAGTTCATGGATGCCGAACTGCACCGCGCCATCGAGCCCAACCGCGTGATGTGCAAAGACGAGATGCTGGAGGCCGTGGACGCCGAAGACATGCAAAGCCGCCTGTGGGGCATGTTCCCCTACATGATGCGCGGCGTGATGAGCCTGCCGCAGCTTGACCGCATACGCTGGATCATGTTCCCCGACGTGCGGGTGCAAACCCAGTCTGCGCTGTTCAGCGACCCACTTGCCAACACCGACACCGGTGCCGGTACGGATTCAGATGCAGACGCCGACCTGCCCAGCATCATGCGCGTGATGGACCTGCAGCAAGAGCAGCTAGCCCGCTCCATCGGTGACGGCCACCGCGTCATCCACGGCGTGGCGGGCTCGGGCAAAACAATGATTCTGGGCTACCGCGCCGAATACTTGGCCAAGGCAACTACCCCTACATCCAAGCCCATCCTCATTCTGTGCTTCAACGAGCCGCTGGGCGTCAAGCTGGCCAGCAGCATGCATGCCAAAGGCTTGAGCGACAAGGTGCACGTCCGGCACTTCCACAAATGGTGCCGCCAGCAACTGGTGTCCTTTGGGCAAACCCTGCCCCCTCAGAATATGCCGGTGGACGCCATCATGATTGAGATGGTGCAGCGCGTGATCACCGGCGTGAACCGCAAGCAAATCCCCAGCGGCCAGTACCAGGCCATCCTGATAGACGAAGGCCACGACTTCGCGCCCGAATGGCTCAAGCTGGTCACGCAAATGGTCGATCCCGCCAGCAACAGCCTGCTGCTGCTGTACGACGATGCGCAAAGCATTTACGAGCGGGCGCGCACCAAACAGTTCAGCTTCAAAAGCGTGGGCGTGCAGGCCCAGGGTCGCACCACCATCCTCAAAATCAACTACCGCAACACCAAGCAAATCCTGCAAACCGCCAACCTGATCGCCGCTGAACATTTGAGCCCCCACGCTCCACCGCTACGCGGGTCGCTGCCCCCCAAAGGGGCTGATCCGGCTTGGGGCGGCCCGGCACCGGATCGCTTGCTGACCGCTGACGACCAAGACGATGACGGCATCCCCCACATCAAACCTGTCAGTTGCGGCCGGGAAGGCCAAGCCTCCATTCTCATCCGCCTGCCCACCCTGCGCGAAGAAGCCCACGCCATTGCCGACCACCTGAACAACGCCCACAAAGAAGGCCACGCCTGGGGCGACATGGCCATTTTGTGCCCCGACTACCAAACCCGCGACCTGTGCGCTCAAGTGCTGCACCAGCGCCAAATCCCTGTGCAGATGCGCCGCAACCCCGGCGACTATGACCCCGCCAGCGACACCATCAAAGTGATGACCATGATGGTCAGCAAAGGCCTGGAGTTCCCCGTCGTGGCGCTGTCTGGCGTGGGGCGCATGCCTGCGGCGGGTGAGGACGAAGTTGACGCTGCGCGGGTGTTTTATGTGGCGGCGACTCGGGCTACGCAGAGTTTGGTGATTGGGGTGGGTGGGGGTGGGGGGTTTGGAGCGCGTTTCCCCCGTTAGTCACACTTGAGGCTTATATCCCGTTCTCCCAATTTTGGGCCAATGCCATCTTCAGTACTGCGGCTGGGGTATCCCTTTTCATAGTTGATAGCAACAAAAGCGATTCGACCCAATGCACAATCGTTGAAAGACTTGACGACCAGCACTCTCACGCTCGCTTCGCGGAGCTCGGGTGCGTAAGGCGGCAGCTTCAGCAGGCGGATGTTGATTGAGGGGCATTAAGGAGAATGGCACTTACTTATTTTAGTGAGCGTTCAAGATAAGCTTAATTATTAATTTTTCACTACGAAGGTTAAATAATTAGGATCAAGTTGATCGCTAACGGTGCGTGAAGTCAAGGTCGCACACCAGGTACTGGTCACCCCGCTGCTGGACCATCGCAAGGTCGGCAAGGATGATCTGTGTGCGCTGTATGCACGTCGCTGGAACGTCGAACCGGACCT
>JAYVNK010000308.1:0-4115 GCA_043758475.1 Comamonadaceae bacterium
GGCAGACTTCTCAAACTGGGCCGATCGCCACAAACTTTGCGCGCTCGCCCTCAATCAATTCCCAGCGCCGCTGGCAGTCGCTACAAACGCCGCAATGGCATTGATTTGCTCATCGTTTAGCTTGCCTTTGTAGGACGGCATCTGGCCAATGCCATCGCGCAAGGCTTTTGCCACGCGGGCGGCGGTGGGCTTCAGCTCGTCCAGCACCGGGCCGACGGCGCCTTCGGTCTCTGCCGCCTTCAGCGTATGGCACAGCCCGCACGCAGGCACAGACAGTTGCGTGAAGAGCTTGCGGCCCTGGGCCTGCTGGGCTGCGTCGTCGGCGGCGGCGGTAGCGGCGGTAGCGGCTGCAATGGTCAGGGCCAGGCTTGCAGCCACACGCGCCGCGAATGACCAACGCGCAGCGGCACTCAGGGTGATGCGCCGAAGCTGAGCGCCGGGTTGGAGCCTGGCCTGGCGGCTTGCATTTGCCTTGCGTTGGCGAAAAAAGCTTATGAACAATGCTTTCATGCTCATGCCACCGTGACTTTGACAGCGTGGTCTGCCCAGCTGGTGTTGTTGTAACCGCCCGCATTTTCAATCCGTTGCTCAGGCTGAACCTGGCCCGCCATGTCGGTGGCGCGGCTGGCAAGTACATGGTTGCCCGCAGGCAACCTGGCCGCCAGCACGAATTGCCGCCAAGCGTACTTGCCTAAATCGGGGCCAATAAAGCGCGCGTCAAGCCAGCTCTTGCCGCCGTCCATTGACACCTCGACCCGTTTGACCGCGTTCAAGCCCCCAAACGCCACCCCGTGGATTTGCACCGTGCCGACTTTCACCACGGCCCCGTCACCGCCAGGGGAGTTGATCCATGACTTGACGGTCATCTCCTGCACCGACGGCTGGCTGGGGTCGCCCTTGCCGCCCAAGGGTGACAGGCGGTAGCCGTGCGACATGATGCGGGCCTCGGTCTCTTTGGCGGTAAAGGCCAGCCGCTTGATGTATTTGATGTTGTTGACACCCGTGTAGCCCGGCACGATCAGGCGCAGCGGCCCGCCATGGGCGAGCGAAATCGGCGCGCCATTCATCTCCCAGGCCAGCAGCGCATCGCCCATGGCCTGCAACGGCACCGAGCGCTCGACAATGATGCTTAGCGGGTCCAGGCCCTCGGGCAGCTTCTCGCCGCCGGTACCGGTCATGTGCGCCATGCCCGCTGTCACGCCGCCCAGGGCTTCAGCCAATTGGCGCACCGGCACGCCGCTCCACACCACGCAGCCGGCGGCACCCACGTTCCAGGGTGTGCCGCTGGGCTTGCTGGGGAAAAACACGCGGCCATTGCCCGAGCATTGCAGCACCATGGCGGTGGTCTCAACGCCCATGGTTTTGAGCTCGCGCAGCGAGAACTTTTGCGGGTTCTTGACGCCCTCGACCATCACTTCCCAGGCATCCCGGTCAGCCATGATGGCGGCATCGGGGGCAGGCAGATTGTTTCGGATGTACAGCTGCTCGGCCGGGGTGATGCCGCTGGTGCCAAAGGCGCTGCGCTTGGTTTCAATGGTGGTGCTGCTGTGCACGATCACGCTGGCTGGGTCTTTCCAGCTCACATACGCGGGCAGTGGCCTGGGCGCTGCGGCAGGCGCTGCCACTTGCGCTACCGCTGAGCGTGAGAGGGCGGCAAGGCCAGCCCCTGCCAAGGCAGTCACACTGCCTGCCAATAATTGGCGGCGCAGGGGATTGGGGGTTTGTGTGGGGTGCATGTTGTCTCCAGAATGTTGGGGTTGGGTGGGTTTGGGTTTTGGTGGTTGTCGCGAATAAGAAGCGGTAATGGCGAGCGGCGAATTGGGCAATGGGAAAAGAGAGAAGAGAAAAAAGGAAGGGGGACTGAAGACTGGGAATAAAGAAAGTACGGAGGGGCAGAGGTTTGGCAGACTGGGTTCAACGCATCAGCCGGGGCTCTTCAGCAAATTGGCCTGCGCCACCGCCAGCGCGTTTTTCTTCTGCGCTACCAGCACCAGCGGTTTACCGTCACGCGAGGTCATTACTTGCCAGTGCACGTTGCCCCACCAGCCGCTGCCCTGCGCCAGCGCGACCGGGGCGTCAAACGCAAACACGGTGACCATGCCGCCTTTTTCGAAAAAAGTCGTCAGGTGGTAGACCAGGTGGCCGTTAATGTCGCAAGGGCGCATGAGCTGGGGAAAGCCGGGTAACTGCTTGCTTTGGCTAAGGCCCAGGTGCTGCAGGAGCGGGCGCTCTTCCATGAAGGTGCCGCGCAACGTGCGCTCGTAATATTCGTGCTCAATGGCACCGCGCACCAGTGCGGGTGGGCGCATGGCCAGGACGCCTCCCACGCCGGTGCTGAACAGCAGCAGCGCGGCAATCGCGCGATGCACGCCGCGCCGGGATAACAGGGGCGTTTGGCGCAGCAAATGCGCAGGCGGCTGGCCGGGGTCAAACGCCAAGGCCAGCTCGGCGCGTGTGCGCAGGTCGAAGTCGCTTTCCTGGGCTTCTTCTCCGGCAAGGTGTTTCATCTCAGATCCTTCGAAGCAGAGACACAGACGCTACTGGCGGTGTCATGGGTGACGCCAGAGGAAGTGCGGATGGCATCGTGGATGTCACCGCGATGTTGTGCGGCACCGGCGGCGCTCGGTTAGTTGCGGCGGACGGAAGCATTGCCGCCTTCAATGCCGCGCGCGCCCGCGCCAGGCGCGACAGCACCGTGCCTGGCGCAATCTCCAGCGCCTCGGCCATTTGCAGGGTGGGCATGTCATCGAAGTAATACAGCACCAGCACCTCGCGGTGAAACGGCGCAATGCGGGTGAGGGCCCTGACCACATCCATCCGGTCGTCCAGGCCCGCATCGGGGGCGGCTTGTTCGGGCAGGTCTGCATCATCCAGCGACTGCGGGGCCGGTGCCATCTGGCGAAACGCACTGCGCCGCATGATCTGGAACAGCCATGCGCGTGCCAGTGTGGCATCACGCAACTGGCTGCGATGCTTCCAGGCGTTGGTAAAACAGTCTTGCACCACGTCCTCGGCCACGGCGCGCGAGCCCGTCAGCGCCCAAGCGCTTCGAAACAGGAAGCGGTAGTGCTCTCGCACCCATTGGTTGTAACGGGACTCGGCAGACTGGAACATAAGTACAAGAGCACAGCGTGCGCGGCTTCATTCCATCCCGGGCAAAAATAGTGATCAGTAGTTACCCGAAGATGCGGATTGCATGCTGGCGATGCGGCCCGATGCGGCCGTCGCGAGGTGACTGGTACCAGGCCGCGATCACCGGGCAGCATCAAGCTGACGGTAGACCTCTGCCGAGACGCGTGCCAGTTCGGCTTTGTCGGCATCGGCTGAAATCGCATAGCCAAACGGACCATCGACCCAGTAGAAAACGTTGACCTTGCCTTGCTGTGCAAAGCTGAATGCCGTGGCGGCATTTTTGCCACCGCTTGTGCTGCTCTGGTTTGCAAGATCACCAATTTCGCTGGACACATAGAGCGTTAGCCTGCCCTGCGAGCCACCACCCGTCCCATCGCTTTGTGCATTGCGGTACATGAACTGTGCCACCGGCCCCTTGTCGCCGGGCAGCAGTCGCCCGCCTTCCAGCGAATAGCCTAGCGACTGCAAGTGCGGTGGCTTCATGGGGGTGCCCATGCGCTTGGACAGCCAGGCGACGAGCTGGTCTTCATGCGCGGCATCAACTTCGACCGCGCGGCGCTGGTCCGGGCTGTAGACGGCGTGCGCTACGGCGGCGCGCTGGGCAAAGCCGGTGGCTGATGACATGCTGGACACGGTGGTGATGTTGGCAGGCGTACCGGCAGTGTTCTGAGCCAACTGGCCAGACTCCCCCGGCATGCCGCCGCGCAGGCCCCAGCCGGTGGCGCCGCTGGCAATGGCAATGACGACACCCGCCGCCAGCCGTTGCAGATACCACGGCGTGCTGGGCCGCGCCGCGCGCAGCAGGCGTGCCGGCAGTGCTTCGTCAAGCACCGGGTCAAACAATGCGCGCAGATTGCGCTTTTGGGCCCGGTAGCTTTCAACGCGCTGGGCCTCGTCAGGCCGGCTGGCCAGGTAGGCGGCGATCTCGTGCTGGCGCTCGGGCGTGAGTTGGCCGTCCACAAACGCGTGCAGATCTGCTTCGG